>JBCDHN010000273.1:0-5162 GCA_038749915.1 Verrucomicrobiota bacterium
GCTCTCTTCCCGTGAGGTGAATCCGACACTGCTGACAATGGCGTCAAGAAGGCTTGATGGTTTAATCGGCTTGCTAAGACAGCGCTCCAGCTTCACTCCAGGCTCAAAGGTTTGGGTGCCTGCTGAGGAAAGAAGTAAGAGCTTGGGTGTTGGATCGAGTTTGAGATCCTGGATTCGAACCGCCAACTCCATCCCATCCATTTCCGGCATCATGAAGTCGAGCAAAGCGACTTGGTACGGAGTCCCGTTCTGGCTGGCATGTTCCAACACTTGGATCGCTTCCCGTCCATTGGCCACTCCGGTTGGCTTCATCTCCCAGCTTTCGAGAATCGCCAGCAATATGCGGAGATTCGTAGCATTGTCGTCAACAACGAGGACGGGCAGATGGTGAAGTGATCCGGGAGCATCGAGCTTTTTCGTTGAGCCGGATTCGATACCAAGTTGAGCCGAAAATTGGAAGACAGATCCCTTGCCCAGCTCGCTGTCCACAGAGATCTCGCCATCCATCATTGCGACAATCTCGCGAGAGATGGTGAGCCCCAACCCGGTCCCTCCAAACGTTCGCGTTGTCGAAGCATCAGCCTGGGTGAAGGACTCAAAAATGCGGTCCAGCTTTTGTTTGGAGATCCCGATTCCAGTATCGCGAACGGAAACGTGAAGCACGGTCAATCTATCAGTGGTTTCTTCCGACCTGATCTCAACAACGACTTCACCCTCTTTGGTGAATTTGATCGCATTCCCTACCAGGTTTACCAAAACCTGGCGAAGTCGGCCAAGATCTCCGATGAGTGAGTCCGGGACTTCCGGGGCGATGGAATAGGCTAACTCGAGTCCTTTTTCCTGGGCGGTGAGAGCCAGAGTTTGGAGGGTGTCGCCAATTGAGTCGCGCAGCTGAAACGGGTGGGCCGCCAATTCCAGTTTGCCGGCTTCAATCTTGGAGAAGTCCAGAATGTCATTGAGCAGGTTGAGGAGATTCTCAGCAGACTGGTAAGCCATCTTTCCATATTCGCTTTGCTCCGGGTTCAATGGAGTATGGAGAAGCAATTCCGTCATCCCGAGAATCCCATTCATCGGCGTTCGAATCTCGTGGCTCATGTTGGCGAGAAATTCGCTCTTGGCGAGATTGGCCTGTTCCGCCTCACGTTTTGCGGAACGTAGGGTTTCCTCGTTCTCTTTGCGCGAAGTGATGTCTCGGGCCGCAGCGTAGATCAGGCCGCTGGTGTCATCCGGCGCAGAATTCCACTCGATCCACCGGTAGGTTCCGTCCTTGTGGAGGTAGCGATTTTCAAAGGAAACGACCATCTCTCCGGAAGCTAGCTTCTGAACGGCTTGAGTCGTCGATTCGCGATCGTCAGGATGGACGAATTCGATGAACGGCTTGGCCATTAGCTCGTCGCGGCTAAACCCAAGGGTTTCACGAAACGCCGGATTGATCCTCTTGAAATAACCGTCAAGACCGGCAATGCAAAGCATGTCCAGCGAGACCTGGAAGAACGATTCCAGGACGCGATTTGCCTTTTCCAAGTCAGACGTCTTTCGCGAAATCTCATCCTCCAATTCATCGGTTTTCATGATGACCCTTCCTGCGAGAGGACGAAGCAAGGCAACGGCTCCTCCTGCGCCCAACAGACTGAGAACAAGAATGAAGAAACTCAGCCCAGCCAGTTTTTGACGAATGTTCTTATACAGCTCACCGCGATCCATTTTCAGAATCGCGACCCAGGGTGCATTGTCGATCGCGTGATAGGAGAGAATTGCCCGGCCCATTTCCGGCGCTTCTACGGATCCCAATTCTCCCTTCAGTCCTTGGACGATTGCTTTGGCAAGCGAAGATGATTTGAGGTCGGGATTGCTTCCATCTCGTAGCGGAGCAAGCAAATGACATTCGCCATCGCTGGATCTGATTGCGAGAATGAGTTCTCCGCTCTCGCCCAAGCCGGAGTAGTCCCGGACCAGGTCCAACAAAGACTGAAGTCCAAAGACGACTATGTCAGTGCCAACTCGATTGTCTTCCCGGTCGAGAATCGGAGCATAGATCAACAGCCAGTTCTCACCTTCAATTTCAACCGGGCAACGCAACAGCTGTTCGTCTTTGCCGCCGACAGCTTCTTGCCAAAAGCTTTCAGGAACTGGTTTTCCTACAGTGACCGCCAGTTGGGCCTCTTTATCAAGGCGGGTGATTCCCGTGACTGAGATTGATCTGGCTAACGCATCAGATAGGATGGGTTGACTGAAGTTCTGGAATTCGTTCAGATCGATTTCTCCCTGATTGTAGCGCTCCAAGGCGATCCGAGCTTGCGTTCGGCTCGTGATTTGCCGGGCAACGCTGATTTTTTTGGCAAGAAGCTGATCCAAGGTTTGGGCTCTGGTATGAGCGCCGAAGGCAAGGTTCTGCTCCTGGTTCCGCGACAACTCCTGATAAAGAGGCATCATCCCGACCCATGCGACCAGAGCACTCACGATCATCACACTGGCGATCGCATAGACCAAGAAACGCCCCGTCAGCTTTCGGCCGAGTTTGTCTTTTGCGGAACGATGCATGGTGCTGATTGACCGATTGAAACCATCCGAGAGTCAAATCACGGAGAGCTGCTTTTTCTTTTTGAGCAGGAGACGAACCCGCGCGCCCTGGGATCCATCCTCCCGATTGGAAACTTGAATTTGCCCGCCCTGCAACTCGAGAAGTCGTCGTGCAACGGTCAGTCCGAGCCCGGTTCCGGTCCCGGTGGGCCGACTGGTAAAGAACGGATCGTAAATTCGGGCAAGGTCGTCCGGTGAAATCCCGGGACCCGTGTCGCAGACCTCAATACAAGCGGCGAGGTCGCCATTTCGAAGATGAGCGCCAGATCGGGTTCCCTGATTGTGCGCTAGCCCTTTGACCATATCTTCGCTGGTTGAAATCGTGAGCGTTCCGCCGTCCGGCATGGCCTGAAGCGCATTCAAGAGCACGTTGACGAGAACCTGCTTCAACTCGTCGATGGCGATCTCGGTCGAAACTCCGCTTTTCGCCAAATTCAGCTCAAGAGTTACCCGGCTTCTTCCAATTTCGCCTTCCAATAAGGCCAACGTTTCTTCGATCACCTCGTTTAAATTCTCATCCCGGGTCGGAAGTCGCTTCGACTCCGCGTAGGTCATCAGATCTGTCACAATCGCATTGGCTTGCGTCACCGATTCACCCATGGAGTCGAGGATTTGGGTTATGCGTGAATCCAACTCTTGATCCGGCTTCTTGGAGAATCGCGTCACCGCGTCGATACCCATCTGTAGCTGAGCCAGGGGATTGCGGATTTCGTGAGCTACCCCGGCAGCGAGGAAACCGACACTCTCCAACTTTCCCGCTTCCAACAAAGCCGTTTGTGCTGCCACCAGAGCTTGATGGGTTCGCTTCAGATCCAGGTGGGTTTCCATCCGCACGAGAAGGACATCCAGATCGATCGGCTTCATCACGTAGTCATTCGCCTTTGCTTTCAAGGCCGCGACCACATCTTCCGAATGATCTTTTGCCGTCACCATAATGATGGGCAACTCCAACGGCGATTTGAAACGACGAATCCGTTCGAGCACCTCCATGCCGTCCAAGTCCGGCATCATGATGTCCAGCAGCACCAGGTCAATGGGCGGCTGTGAACCTTGATCCGCTGCTTCAAGGATCGCGAGGCATTCCTTGCCATTGGTGGCAACGACCGGGACGTGGTTGGCCTCGGTCACGCTCGACTCCAGAACCCGTCGGTTAACGCGGTTATCATCGACGATGAGGATTCGAGAATGAGCAGATGGTGCCATGAGGAAGGTTGGTCGCCCCAGCCTCCCTTCAGCGTAGAGAACAACCGGACCGAAGACCAGATTATTCTCAAAAACCTCGGAAAAGTTTTCGCTTCGAAACCGTTCCCCGAAAAGCGTGATTTGGCCCGGAAATTGCTGCTCTTGGATTGTCTACTTTTGAGGCAAAATGTGTCATAAACTAAGCATTTTCTCTCGTTGAAATCCTTCAATCGATCACTACTGTCGCTGCCAGAATAACCATGGGCAGGCAAACCTCAAACCGTGAGTCACTTAGGGGCTCTTCCTTGCGGCTTTTTACTTCGATAAGTCGAAGCTTTTCATGCTTCAATTTCAACGGAGATCCGGCATAATGAGCAAGGAGAAAGTCGTGACACTGCGGATTCTTTCCGTGGAAGATTGTCAGGCGGATTTCGACGTCGTCGTTGAAATGCTCACCAGCCTTTCCAACTTTCCGAGCTTCAAGATCGATCGAGCCAAGACGCTTGCCGAAGGGCGTCGGAAACTCGAAACCGCCAAAACGGCTTACAATGTGCTACTTGTCGATCTCAACCTTCCCGATTCCGAGGGCGAAGAAACGTTTCTTGAAATTCGGACCTGCGTTCACGACGCCATCATTATCGTCCTAACCGGAATCGAAGACAACGAACTCGGCATTCGGCTGCTCAAGCGCGGGGCCCAGGACTTTATCCCCAAGAGTTCGCTCAGCAGGGAGCTCCTCGGACGTTCGATCCTGTATGCGCGGGGTCGTCAACACGCTGACCAGCGTTCTCGAAGGCTCAGTCGGGAATTGAAAGCGACAAACGAGAAGCTTTCCGCCGCCGAACTCGCCTTGATTCGGGCCGAAAAGCTCGAATCTCTGGGACGCATGGCTGCTGGAATCGCTCATGAGGTCAAAAATCCACTCTCCGTCCTGCAGGCGATCTATGACTACTTTCGGACGCAGTTTGAACCCGGGAACGATCGCGCACAGGCGCGCCTCAATCTCATGCGCAACGCCATCCAGAGGGCCAACAAAACGATTTCCGGGATGCTCGACTTTGCCCGGGAATCCGCCCTTGAGCTGGAGCAGTGCAACATCAACGAAGTGGTCAAGCAATCGATAGAGAAAGTCCAATTCGAATTTCATCTCGCCCAAACGCAGTTGGAACTCGACTTCGAAGAAGGGCTTCCCCCGGTTTCGATTGATGTCCTCAAGATCGAGGAGGTCCTCATCAACATCATGACCAATGCGGTTCAAGCCATGGGCCACAGTGGCACTCTTCACATCAGCACTTCGGTCGACCAAGGCACCAAAATTCTCCGGGAGAGCGGCGTTGGCAAAAAACCGCGCCCGGAATTGCGGGCAGATGTCATCACCATCGACATCCGCGACACCGGCC
>JBCDHN010000274.1:0-5140 GCA_038749915.1 Verrucomicrobiota bacterium
AACCCGAAACATCACGCTTCTCAAAAAAGGAAGAAGCCCGGCCTATCCGACCGGGCTTCCGCCATAACAGCACACACAAAGCTACTTCGCTTCATTTCGACTCCAGTCGTACTTCTGGAATTCAATTTTTGTGCTCTTTTTCAGCGGATTTTTTCGAAATTCGTTCAAATAGCTCTTCACATCGCCGTCGTTGAAGTCCTCGGCGAACCAGTCGAAAATCTGAGAAATTCGAGCGACGCTCCCCCCTTTTTCCAAAGTGACTCCCTCGGGATTGTCGTTGATATAGGCCAGGGTAAGGGTCTGCAAATCAGCATCAAGGGTTGAAGCCACGAACGCACGATCCAGCAGCGGAGGACAACTCGCGCTCGCACAATTCAACGCAAAGTGAACACGTGCTTCATTGAAGTGAGGTCTGATAATATCGTGCTCCAAGTGATTGAAGCTCATCTTCTCTCCCGCCACCGTGATGATTTTCGAACCAAAGAAACCGTTGCGCTTGAGAAAGTTGTCATTGTTGTAGGGATGGCGCTCTAAAAAGTGGTGAACCGTCCACGCGTTGTAAGCATTGATGTAAAAGGCGAGTTTCTCATCTCTGCCAAGGCCGGAAAGGGACTGATCTGCGACGCCATCCACCACCTTCTTCAATTTGTTCAAGTCGCCGGAACTTTTGTGCCACGCATTGTATTTCACGCCGGACGACGTCACATACTTCTGGAGGAGTTCGGTATATTGCGTTGTCCAATCTGTGGTTTCAGCCATCAGACTGGAACTAAGGATTCCTGCGGAAGAGAGAAGAAGTAAGAGGTTTTTCATGGGCTTGGTGATTCGAGGTTGATAGTATGGATAGATCAGACCACCAACCTATTCAGAGCTTACAAAGCTGTCTCATTCCTCAATCTCCCAATCGTTGGATCGGAGTTGCTGACGCTGCTTGCGCCGATCTGCGCGGTGTTGAATCTGCCGCTTTTGTTTGGGAGTCAGAATCTCGTCATCGCGGCTCAAGCTATGCCCGGCCATCACCGAACCGAGAGGCTCGATCTGAGCAACCACGTCAGCCAATTGAAATTGATCGATTTGGGCGCGGACCTGATCGGCCGGTTTGTAGCCGATCGGACTTTCCGAGATGTCGGGTTTGCCCAAAAACCAGCGGACTCCTATCGAACGTGTCGACTCCTTCAACTCCTGGTCCATCGCCTGAACGTCGAGGCTTCCATCTTTCCTTCGAAACTTCCTGACCAAGGCACGCCGCGAAATATTCCGCCCCGCACCGTGAGGCGCAAACGATAAAAACTCGGTATTATTTCTCCCTAACACCATCAGAATCGGACTCGCCATATTGAGCGGAATCAAACCAAGGAGCGGACGTCCTCCTTCGTCACTCCAAGCCGGAGTCGCTCCTTTACCGTGAAAGAAAATATCTCCGCGTTTCCACACAAAATTGTGTTAGTTGCCGAATGCGGAGACTGCGCTTGCGCCGGATTTCTCCAATAACCGATCATGAATTCTCTCATGATTGGCTTTGGTCCAGCGACAAACATATTGAAGGGCTTCCCAATAGTCCGCGCCTTTCTTGGTTTCGACATTCAACCATGCGGCCGCATCAGGAATTCCTGCCGCAATCTTCGCAGTCTCTTTGATCGCCGCCTGCATGCCGCGCTTGAACACGTGAGCCCCCAGTCCACGAGAACCATGATGCGTAACCAACACCCTCAGCTCATTTCCACACTCCTGCTCTCGGAGAGACCGGACCAAATCCTCATATCCCGCAACCTCCAAACGCTGGAGACCTTCATCGTCAAAAGCAACTCTTCCAAGATAGGCAAAGTGGTTACCGTCTCCCTGGTCTGCCATGTGCGCCCGAGCGTGATCCTGAAGCCCGGAAAGAAATGGATTCGTCCAAACAGGCTCTTCATTGACCGGATGCGAAACTCGATCCTCGCCAACCCTGCCACCCGGTCCAAATCGCGTGCTATCGACGAGTTGATCAAGCATCGCCTCACAGTCTCCTCCGCCGGTGAAGAAGGTTGCATGCATCGAACAACAGATGTCCGAGCCATGTCCACCAGGCAGAATCGCATTACGCGCAGTGATGGCGCCTCCAACCGGAATATTGGCGGGGGCATTTCCCGCGGGACACGCATCCGGCATGATTGCTCCTGCTTCAACGACAGGACAAGCCATCAACTCCTTCATGAATCGCCGCACGGCATTCAGGTTTTTTTCATCGACGGGATTGGTCGCTTCAATGGCTTCCGAGAATGGAAGCGGTTTTTTACGCAAGATCAGACGAGAGTCTGGAATTGGAAAACGCCGCTCCAGAACCTTCAACATGTATTTGGGATCCGAAATCCCTTTTTCGCTGAGTTCTCTGGCCTCGCTCAGGATTCTGCCAAGCACCTCGGGTTCGTCCGGCCAGCCCGCCTCAACGAGTTCTTGCTGCGTCAGGGTCACCCAACATTATTCCTTCAACTTGGACTGCTCGCAACTTAGTTGAGATCAAGATCGTTCTCGCGAACGGCTGCCAGCTTGCTCTCGAGCTTGGCCTTCAAGCGACTCAGTTCAGGTTCATGCTCCGGATCGGAGACAAGGTTCGTGAACTGCTGAGGGTCCTTCTTCATATCAAATAGCTCTGCGCCCCCGGATCCATCTTCCTTGTATTGAATGTAGGCCCAATCCTGCTCTCGGATGAGAAATCCTTTTCTCATTGGGGCGACACTGAAAGCCGCGTCTCGAACTTCATGCCCGGGATCATCCAGCATCCGGGAGATGTCTTTCCCCTGCAGACGAGCTGGAACATCCAGCCCACAGAGGCTGGCCACAGTTGGATAGAGATCGAGAAGTTCGACCAGAGAGTCGCAAACCGCAGGCTCCTTTCCAGGAACGCTGATGATCAACGGAACTCCAGCAGATTCATCCCTCAAACTAACTTTCGCCCAAAAGTCATGCTCCCCAAGATGATAACCATGATCGCTTGTGAAGATGACGATGGTGCGTTCCTCCAGACCACTCTTCGCGAGCGCTTCCATAACCTTGCCGACCTGCGCATCCATGTACTCGACGGATGCATAATATCCTCCAACGGCTTTTTTCTGGCGTCTGATATCCATCTTCATATTGACGCTGGTCTTATAATTGATCCCCGGCTTTGGGATATCATCCCAATCCCCTTTGCGCTTCTCAGGCAGCACCATTTTTTCGTATGGCAAAAACGGTGCATAATAGGGCATGGGTGCCACAAACGGAACATGTGGACGCACGAATCCAACACCCAACCAGAATGGTCGATCTCCAAACCCTTCAATCAGCTCGCAGGATTTTTCAGCGGTCTTACCATCGGAATGAACCAAGTCATCGCCATCAGCCTCAACCACGACAAAGGTATTGCCACCAACCGCTGGCTTTTTGCCTTCGGGATTGTTTTCCAGCGTTTCTCCGGTTCCCGGGGCTTTCCACTCAGGCCCGGGACTATTGTATTTTTCGTCCCAGGACATGGGATCATCCGCACCATCCCCGCCATCTTCAATTCCACCCGGCACACCCATATGATAAATCTTGCTTACCCTTGCAGAATGATAGCCATGATTGCGAAAATGCTGAGACCAGGTTGCTCGATCGCCGATCTTGGGCCTGGGGTTTGCATACCCCAAGGCTCCGGTCGCATGTGGATAATAGCCGGACATGAAGGATGCCCGCGAAGGACCACAATAGGTTCCCTGACAATAGGCGCGGGTGAATCGGGTTCCCTTCGCCGCGATCGCATCAATGTTAGGTGTCTGGCAGACCGTGTTTCCGTAGCAGGATAGCGCGGTATAGGTCAGATCGTCCGAGATGATGAACAGCACATTGTATGCGCCTTCGTCCTCGGCGTTCAGGAGGTGGCAACAGCTCAGAAAAACGCAGAGGCAGAAGGGGTATTTCATGACGCATCACACGCGAAGCCGCAAAGCATCTTTCACCGACAAATCACCAGCGAAGCCGCACATGATCCCGACCAGCCCCACTCTCATCGGCTACAGGTTCAGTGAAACTGCCCTAGGCAACACGCAGATCACTGATGCCATCAGGATCACCTTCCCCCAGAATTGCCACCGCGGCCTGGGTGATTTCATCAGGGTCAATTGACTTCATACAACGGAAATCGAGCGGGCATCGACGAAGGAAACATGGACTGCACTCGACGTGACGGCGGATCACTTTATGACCATGGCCAAGGGGCGCCGTCAGAGTGGGTTCAGTCGATCCAAAGATCGCCACCGTTTTGACACCAAGCAGCGCAGCCAAGTGCATTGTGCCAGTATCGTTGGTAATCAGAAGATGGCAATTTCGAAGCTCTTCCATCAGCTCTCCAATGGATGTCTGCCCGACCATGTTTTTCAATTCCACTTCGCACTTCTGCTGAAAGTAATATGACATTTCGTATTCGGCGGGCGCACCATAGATACTCCAGTCCACTCTCCCTCTCAGCCGGTCATTAATTTCCTCAACCGACTTGATGAACCGCTCGGTTGGGTAACGCTTTGCGTCACCATAAACCGCACCGGGACAGAGCCCAATCTTCCATCGCCCATTGAACTCGGGCTCATTGTCTCGCATGGCGTAGAGATCCGGATCCGTTTGGTCGGCACCGACATGATGAGCGATTCGCATGTAGCGCCAGGCCTGATGCTCCGGCGGCCCAGGAATCCTCCGTTCGGGAACAATCTGATCCAGATAACGCGTTCGACTATGGCCTTCGTATCCTACAACATGAGGAACTCCGGCAAATTTCATTTCCATCGCCGACCGGAGTGAATTGGGGAAGGTAATCCCCACATCAAACGGTTCCCACATATGGAGAAGTGCCTTCACTTTGAAAAGCGAAACTCTTCGGGGCACGCTGATCACCTGATCCACATGCCTAACCGCATTCCAGAGATCAGCCGTCCCATCCGTGCAGAGAACGGTTACATGAGCGTCCGGTCGACCATTCTTGATCGCACGAACGGTGGGAACCGCCATGCACGAGTCACCAAGCGGATTTGGAGCCCGAACCAAAATCCGGAAAGGTTTCAGGCTCTTCTCAACATCAAAATCCGGCGGAAAATCGATCCCGCGACGATAGCCACTCAAGAGGAACTCAGGTTTGGGCGTTTTCCAGCGG
>JBCDHN010000275.1:0-5122 GCA_038749915.1 Verrucomicrobiota bacterium
AGCTTGCCGCCGCGAGAATGCAAGTTCAGTCTCTTTAAGCATTCGTGTCCTTCGTTTTTCGATGACTTACCAAACAGAACTATCCGATAATTCCACTGGAGTTCGCGTTTTGCCTTGGAGTGTCTATTATATTCAATAGTCGAATGAGTTGCTCAATCCAGAGGGCAGAATGCTTTTGCTCGAATCGTTTCATCGAGGGGTGGTTTAAAGCAAATTATAAAATGGGCGAGTATTGTCTAGAAGCTTTGCCAAGGAATAAGCTTGGAATTAGGGTTCGAGAGTAGATGATCGGTCTGATTTGTATTGGTAGCTTCATCTGGATGATTGTGACCATTTCGCTTTGGAACCGGACCCAGGAGAGAATGAACAGTCGGAAAAGGTTGGATGAAGCGACGGAATGGGCTCGGCGCCATTATTCGCAAAGTGATGAGAGGCGTCAGGCGATGGATTTGGTGTATGCAATCAACGACGCCTTGCCTTGGATTGCGATTGCTTCGTTAGAGCCTTCGAGCCGACTGGTGGAGGATCTCAAACTTGCGGAGTGGGACCGAGCCGCCGTGCGGTTTCGATATCTGAAAGTTGCCAACCGGACGGTGGAAGTGGCGCGCTGGATGAGTTGTGAGCGAATTGAGGATTTGGTTCGCTATCTCTGCAATCAGGAATGATCTTTGGTTGAGCTTGATTGGGAAATCATCTAGAAACTGAACATGGATAAGTTTCTCGAAGCTGCGATTGAGGAGGCAAGACAGGGCCTGAACGAAAATGGCATTCCGATCGGGAGCGTGCTGGTGCACGAGGACAAAATTATTGGCCGTGGGCATAACCGGCGGATGCAAAAAGGAAGTGTGGTGCTGCATGGGGAGATGGACGCTTTGGAAAACGCAGGTCGATTACCGGCGAAGACTTATCGCGAATCCACGATTTACACCACGTTGAGCCCTTGTCCCATGTGCACCGGGGCAATTTTGCTTTACGGAATTCCCAAGGTGGTAATTGGCGAGAGCACGACATTTCTGGGAGCGGAAGACTGGCTGGAAAAAAACGGCGTGGTGCTGGAGCGGCATGACAATTCTGAGTGCAAGGAATTGATGCAGACCTTCATCAAAACGCACCCGGAGGAGTGGAATGAAGATATTGGAGAAAGTTAGCGGCTCCTTCCACGTCTATCACTAGACCCCAAAAACCCCCATAAGATGACCCCTCAATCCCCTGAACACACCGACGTCTTTGGTGACGCAATCAAGAACCTGGATCACGCGTTTCAATACGCCAGCATTCATGAAGAGGCGCTTGAGCGACTCAAGCACCCGAAAATGGTAATCGAAGTCTCCATTCCCGTGCGAATGGACGATGGTTCAATGCGGGTTTTCAAAGGTTACCGTGTCCGACACGATGACACACGAGGGCCGGGGAAAGGAGGAATCCGCTATCACCCTGATGTTGATATCAGTGAGGTGAAAGCGCTGGCGTTTTGGATGACGTGCAAGTGCGCCGTGATGAACTTGCCCTACGGAGGAGCGAAGGGAGGCATTTGTGTCAACCCGAAGGAACTTTCGAACCTTGAGCTGGAACGGTTGAGCCGCGGCTTCATTCGTCGCATTGCGGATTTTATTGGACCGGAGATTGATGTTCCGGCTCCAGACGTCTACACCAACGCAATGATTATGGGCTGGATGATGGACGAGTTTTCGAACTTGGTTGGCCGACACACGCCCGCTGTTATCACCGGAAAACCCATTGCGTTAGGGGGAAGTCAGGGACGTGGGGAAGCGACAGGACGAGGTGGATATGATTGCATCAAGGAGTTGGAGGCGAAACGCGGCTGGAGTCCGGCTGAGGTAAGAGTCGCCATTCAGGGATTTGGCAATGCAGGGCAGGCGGTTGCGCGTTTGTTGCACCAAGACGGTTACCGCGTTGTCGCGGTGAGCGATTCCAAAGGCGGAATCTTCAACGCGGATGGATTCCACATTCCCAGTTTGATCGAAGCCAAAAATACAAGCCGCAAACTGGATGCGGTGTATTGCAAGGACGGCGTTTGCGAG
The DNA here is from genome assembly GCA_038749915.1 of Verrucomicrobiota bacterium. GTDB lineage: Bacteria > Verrucomicrobiota > Verrucomicrobiia > Verrucomicrobiales > DEV007 > JBCDHN01. The sequence goes on from JBCDHN010000275.1 coordinate 2,043, forward strand.
GTGCTTGACGCAGAACGAATCAGCAATGCTGAGCTGCTCGAATTGGACGTCGACTTGTTGATTCCGGCGGCGCTCGAGAATGTGATCACGTCGCAAAATGCTGATCGGGTTCGAGCGAAGAACATTCTGGAACTGGCCAACGGACCTGTGACATCAGATGCCGGCAAGACGTTGCATCAGAACGGAATCTTTGTGATTCCCGACATTCTGGCCAACGCCGGAGGAGTGACGGTGAGTTATTTTGAATGGGTGCAAAACAAGGCTGGTTGGTATTGGACTGAGGAAGAGGTGAACGAGAAACTGAAGGCTAAGATGCAGGAAGAGTTCGGCGCCATCTACAACTTCAGCCAAGACCGAGGAATCGACATGCGAACAGCGGCTTATGCACATTCGTTGGGCCGTATCGGGGAAGCGATCTCTGCTCAAGGGACGGTGGACTACTTCCGATCCCGTAGTTGATCGCAGACCGAGAGCCAGATTTCGACCTCGCCAGGAGGCCCGAGTTCTCGGAGGTGCATGGAGATCTGTTCCACCGAGGGTTCCTCGATTCCTTCGTTTTCGATTTGTTCGTCGTCTGCTGGGTAATCGGGAAACACCAGCCGACTCATCCACCAACATGCCCAGGCTCTCCAGGTGCGTAGCTCTTTACGAGGCTCAACCATACGGGTTGCCAAATGTTGGAAGTGGCGGCGTGGATTTCCGATAAACTGATCTTCAGTTCGCTCGCACATCACCCATGCCATTGCAGCGTAGGGAAGGGGATAGGTTTCGAGAATCTCGTCATTCTCGGAAACATCAGCACCGAACGCCCGATTGATTTGCAGCATGGCTTGGGCCGGTAATCCTTGGCGCCAGAGTGATTGGCCGCAGGTCAGGGCCGCTTCATAGAATGTTGGTCCCCGGTCTTTACCGTGTTTGCGCATCGCGGCGGCAGTCTGGGCTTCCTCCGCAGGTGGCAGGAACGGGCACGAAGCAAGGTGTTCGAGATGAACAGGTGTCCTCACAGTGTTCCAAAGTAGCGATCACCGGCATCTCCCAGGCCGGGGACAATATATCCTTTTTCGTTCAATCCACGATCGACCGCTGCGGTGAAAATCGGGATACCGGGATGAGCCTCGTGATACTTTTGAATTCCCTCCGGAGCACTCACGAGGCAAACGAGGCGCAAGCGGGTTGCGCCTTCCGCCTTGAGTTGAGCGGTTGCTTCAATGCTGCTGTTTCCCGTTGCCAACATCGGATCCACCAGAAATACGTCGGCTTGGCTTAGGGTTGGGGGCAGCTTGCAATAATAGCGTTCCGGTTCCAGCGTTTCCTCGTTGCGGGCCAACCCGATGTGACCGAAGTAGGCTTCGGGCAGCAACTGTTGAAACGGCTCCACCATTCCCAAGCCCGCGCGCAGTATCGATACAATGACAACCGGGCGAGCCTGCTTATGGCCGATCATCGTTTCCAGCGGGGTTTCCACCTCCACTTCTTTCAACGGCAGGTCTTCGGTGACGCGGAACGCCATCAGCCGTCCGATGGTTCCCAAATGATCTCGGAATTTGCCAGGCGTGGTTTCGATCGCGCGTAACTTGGCCAGACGCGACTTGATCAGGGGATGATCGATAACATGAAGAGTGGGAATATGGCTGAGGTCAGTCATGGATTGGTGGATTACAAAGTGATGGAGGAACGCTTTCCGTGCAACTTGCTACACGGTGCGGCCAAATTTCTTCTCCAACTCATCAAACGACATTTGAATCAGCGTTGGACGTCCGTGAGGACAGCAGTAAGGGAGTTCGCAGGCCAGGAGATCCTCCAAAAGCTTGTTCACTTCCGGAGTGCGCAGGTCGTCGTTGGCTTTGACTGCATAACGACAGACCGTTGTCGCAACCATATCCTCTCCAAGCCGCATGGAACTCATCCGTCGACTCGCTTTCTTCAACTCGTCGATTACCTCGCTCATGTAAGTTGCCGGGTCGTCGGCTTTGAAAAAGGTTGGAAGGCTGTCGATCTTCAGGGTGTTTTTGCCGAACGGCTCCGCCCCAATACCGAGGCGTTGAATCGCATCCAGGTTCTGTTGGACAAGGTCAAAGTCCTTGGGTTCGAGTTCGACCGTCAGCGGCATGAGGAGTTTTTGGGTCGGCACACCTTCGTTAGCCATCCGCTTACGCATTTTTTCGAACAGAACGCGTTCGTGAGCGGCGTGTTGATCCATCAGGACGAGTCCTTCGGCACTCTCCATCAGCACATAAAGCTTGCGCAGAATCCCAATGATTCGGAAGTCCTCGGCTTGAACGGTTGGTTGAGGCTCAGGAAGGGATATCGGTTCTTCTGAGCTTTGGATCTCCTCACCGGGATCATCGTCCGAGCCTGTTTTTGGGCTTGGTTCCGCGGTCGGAACCTCCTTGGCCATTTCCGCTTGTTCGAGATCGAGCGATGGAGAAGATGATGAAGGTTGCAGCCAGTCTTTGCGAAGAGCATTCTGTTCGCGCTTGGGAATGAGGTTTGGTTGCGAGGTTGACTCGGTCTGAGTTGAGTTTGGCGGTTCCGAACTTGGAGTTGCAATCTGGCGCACCTGTTGGCCGGGAATCGTGGCTTGCTCCCGGGTGAGCGTTTGGCTAACGGCTTCGATCACCGCGTCCCGAACCGCATTGCCGTCCCGAAAGCGAACTTCTTTTTTGGCGGGATGGACATTCACATCCACAGCAAATGGGCTCATCTCCAAGAAGAGGAATGTGATGGGATATTGTCCCTTCATCAATGCGGTGTGAAATCCTTCGCGAAGGGCATAATTGAGCATGGCAGCTTCGACCGGGCGTCCATTCAGAAATGAGAGTTGCAGGCTCCGATTGCTTCTTCCCATTCCAAATCCTCCGATGTAGCCACTGATTCGAATGTCGCCGGATTCATAGGGCTCGATTTTCAGGAGGCGCTCCGCGACATCGGTGCCTGCCAAACCCTGAATGCGCTCCAAAAGCTGGCTTTCAGGTGGGCCCACGACTTGAGCGAACATGGCTCCTTTTTGGGAGATGATTTTGCTCGGCTTTCTCAGGTGCTGCGATTTCGCTATTAGCTGAGGGTAGATTTGGTTGTCG
>JBCDHN010000276.1:0-5114 GCA_038749915.1 Verrucomicrobiota bacterium
CCACGATGTTGGCCTCCACATCGTCCCAAAGCATCAAGTCCCCTCTCTCGCAATTCTGGGCGTAAAACAGCGGCACGGAAAAAGGGCACTCCAAGTCCCGTTCGCCTCCCTCTTCCTCGCAGGTGAGCTGAAATCCGGGATCGGGCCGGAGAACTTCAAATCGAATCACGCATCGACCCGGGCTATGAGCTTTTGAGCAATTTCCGCAAAAACTCGACTCGTCGCACTTTCCTCCTCATCCCGAATCGCGATGGGTTCACCATCGTCACCGGCCTGACGGGTCTCCATGTCGATCGGAATCTCACCGAGAAGCGGAACCCCCAACTTCTCCGCTTCTGCTTTTCCGCCTCCAGTTCCAAAGATGTCGTAGCGTTCGCCATCACTTGGGCAGAGAAAATAGCTCATATTTTCAATGATCCCAAGCACCTCAACATTCACCTTGCCAAACATCGCCACGGCTTTGCGCGCGTCGATCAGGGCGACCTCCTGGGGGGTGGTTACAATCAACGCACCGGTCAGCGATGCCGTTTGTACGATCGTGAGTTGGATGTCGCCGGTGCCAGGTGGCAGATCGAGGATCAGATAGTCAAGTTGATCCCACGCGACATTCCGCAAGAACTGCTGGGTATATCGCGTTGCCATTGGACCGCGAACGATCACCGGAGAGTCATCTCCGAGCATGAAGCCCATCGACATGAGTTGCAGTCCATGAGCTCGAATCGGAATGATCTGCTCAACATCGTTCACCATCGGTTGATCCGTGCTTCCGAACATCAGGGCGACGCTGGGGCCGTAGAGGTCACAATCGCACAACCCCACCCGCGCTCCCGTTTTCTGAAGCGCAACAGCCAAATTCGCCGCAACCGTTGACTTCCCTACCCCACCCTTGCCACTTCCAACCGCAATGATGTGCTTTACTCCGGGAATTTTCGCGTCGGCCATGACGCCACCCTCACCTCCAGCTGCGGGGGGCTGCTGTTGTTGGGGTGGATCCTTGATATCAAACTCCAGATGCACGTCCTCCACACCATCCATCGCTTCGAGGGCAGCCCTCGCGTCTTTGTAGATTTGTTGAGGAACCTTGGGATCCCGCGTCGCAAAAGAAAACTCCACCTCCACCGAACTCCCTTCGATCTTGATCTCCTTTACCAAGCCAAAGGATACGATATCCCGGGAGAATCCCGGATACTTCACTTCAGCAAGGGTTTCGCGAACCGCATTTTCGTCAGGCATGTCAGGAAAGATTTACCCGAGCCCAGCTTCGCTCTCAACCCCCTTTTTGGGAGGACTACTCCTCAATTTGCACTCCGGCCAGACTGATATCGTCGGAATACGGTAACTCGAACGACTTCTGACAAATCGTTTCCATCCACTGCTGATTGAATCCATTTCCCTGGATCGTAGAAGCCATGTCTTCGCCGTCATAGGCCACCCCATCGCTTACTGCGACAACCACGTCACCGGGGCCGACGGTAAACCCAGCCTGTTTCACCCGGAAGGGCGTCACACCGCTGAAACAGTCGGTTAACGCCCCTGAATACGGATCCTTGTCGGCAATCGTGAGGGTTCGCGACTTCAAAACTCCGTTGTTTTGCGTCATGAGATAGACCGGGGAATCTCCGGCCCAATACGCGGCACCTTTTTCGCCATTGACGAGAGCTGCGGCAAAGGTGCAGCCGCTTTCCTGGACTTCGGGGCGACCTTTGAATTCCTCCATGAACCGGGCCCGAAGAGCCTCCGCATAATCGTGGAACTGCTTAATCAGCGTTCGCTCATCGCCCGACTGAAAAATGGCATCCTTTGCCACCTGTTCGAGGAGCCATTCGGCCACGGCCCCACCATCAGCACATCTGCTGACACCATCGGCGACAGCAACGAGGATGGTAGGATCTTCGCTAAAGGTCTCCTCGTTGGTAAATTCGCGCACCAACACTCGATCCTCATTCTCCTTGTGCTCAACAAACTCGCGTTTGGCGCCAGGCCGGGTCAGGCTCAAGCTGGAAAATCTTTTGGAGTCAGCCATTACTAGATATTTGCCCCCATGAACGAAGCACAGTGCAGCCTATGGTTCGCGCAGAATAGACCCCAAATCCAACAATTTTCCGTTTCGCCCCCTGGATTAGGGAAATTTTGCCAGACAAACTTCAGTTGTATTCGCCGCCAATCAGCGTTTAGCACTGATTGCAAGAATCCCTGTTTTGCCAAGGTTTTCACCATCTCCATTCCAGATTAAGACGGCTTGGGCAGCACTGACTGCATTTTGCTTCGTCGTTTTGGGTGCAATCGCGGTTGGCGGCGTCTTTCTCGTCAGTTGGGGGCTCGGGTATCTCCAGCCGGTGCTTGTTCCGGTCGCCGTGGCCGCAATTCTGGCATACCTGCTGGAACCCGTCATCATTTGGCTGGTCAAGCGGGGCTTGGCGAGGGATCGGGCGGTCTACACCGTATTTGTTTCTTTTCTTTCCTTTCTCCTTCTTTTGGCGTTCCTCGTCATTTATCCCACGGTCAGGCAAGCGAAGAAGTTTTCGGCTGAATATCTCGCCGAAGTTCCCGTAAAAGTGGAAGAAGGGATCCCGGGCACGACTGCAGAGGCAGCCCTGACCGAAACAAAGCTTGAGCAAAAGCTGAACGACGTCCTGCACACAGTTGATGAACGAATTGGAAATTTCACCTTTGTTCAGCGCTTCAAAACCGAGGACAACACCTGGGACATCGCAACCCTCTCAGGTTGGGTTTGGGACAACGTCAGTGGTTTCGTCGACGAAGTGGCCGTTTTCTTTGGAAGGGGTTTTTCGAGCGCTGCTTCGGTTCTGGGCTACCTGCTTGGCTTTTTCCTTGTTCCCATCTACCTCTTCTTTTTTCTACGGGAGAGCACCAGTATCGCCCAGAATTGGAGTGATTATGTGCCCCTTCGCAAATCGAAGTTTAAGGACGAGTTGGTCGATGTTCTTCGGGAGATCAATCAATACCTGATCGCTTATTTTCGCGGGCAGATGCTTGTCAGCATGATTGACGCGCTCCTCGTTACGATCGCCCTGAGTTTCATGGGATTGCCCTATGCCCTGTTACTGGGCGTGTTTCTTGCCATTCTCGGTCTGATTCCCTACGTCGGTTCTCTGATCGTGTTGATCCCGACCGTCATTATCACCTTGGTCCACTTTGGTTCAAAGACGGTCGTCTCAGCCGCTGATTTGGCCGGTCGCGAACACAGAATTCATGAAACCATTCTCGATGCGGCCGGGAATCCCACTTCCTACGAAATTTACACCAACACCTGGAACTGGCTCCCCACCCAAGTGGGAATGTATGCCGTTATCGTGCTTCTTCTGTTCGTCGTTTTGCAACAGATCAACGGTTTGGTCACGGCACCGAAAATTGTTGGCGACAGCGTCGGCCTCCATCCCATCACGGTCATTTTCTCCATGTTGTTCTGGGGATTGTTACTTGGAGGACTGCTGGGTGCCCTCCTCGCGGTGCCGCTGACGGCAGCCGTAAAAGTCCTCTTTCGGCGCTACATTTGGGAACGGCGAATCCAGCCTGGAATGAGTCAAAGGCTTGCCGGAGATGACGCGAATCAATCTTCCGATAATCGCGTCGAAGATTCCGCAAATGATGAACCTTCGGATTCCTAGCTCTGAGCTTGAACTTTGCGAGGGTTTCGGCATCCTTTCGAACTTCTCATTTATCATCGGCTCAAACCATGCCTAGCGCTCCCATCGAACCTGCGGTCCTCACTCAACAAATCGAGAAACAGTATTCCTGGGTTCAGGCGGTCAAAGGAGAGATGTCGCGAGTCCTGATCGGGCAACAGGAGCTCGTTGATCGCCTTCTCATTGGGTTGCTCACCAACGGTCATGTCTTGCTTGAAGGTGTTCCGGGACTGGCCAAGACCCTCACGATTAAGGCACTCAGTGGCTGTCTTCATGTCGATTTTCAGCGGTTTCAGTTCACGCCCGATCTACTGCCCGCCGACTTGATCGGAACCATGATTTACAATCAGCAGTCGGCCGAATTTACGGCCAAGCTCGGCCCGATTTTTTCCAATTTGATTCTGGCAGACGAAATCAACCGGGCCCCGGCCAAGGTTCAGAGTGCCCTGCTGGAAGCGATGCAGGAACGTCAGGTCACGATCGGCGAAAATACGTATCTGCTCCCGGATCCCTTCCTCGTTCTCGCGACGCAAAACACGATCGATCAGGAAGGAACTTATCAGTTGCCCGAAGCGCAGCTCGATCGTTTCCTGCTCAAGGTTAACGTCGATTACCCGTCTCGCGCAGAGGAACGCCAGATCCTCGATTTAATGGCAACCAGTTCAAAACCGCCGGAAACCCAGCAAATTGTTGATCCCGCAACGATCATCGAAAGCCGGGAGCTGGTGAATCAAATCTACATCGATGACTCGATTAAGGATTATATCGTCGATCTCATTGATGCGACACGGAATCCCGGGCGCATTCATGACAACCTCAAACCCCTGATTCGGGCTGGTTCTTCCCCGCGTGGAACGATCAATCTCACCTTGGCGGCCCGAGCACGCGCATTCCTCAATGCGAGAGGCAGTGTATGGCCGGAAGACATTAAGGATCTTGCCACGGATGTCTTGAGACATCGGATTTTGCTCACGTATGAAGCTGAGGCCGAGGGGATCACCACTGAGCAGATCATCCAAGAGATCCTGACTCACCTTCCGGTGCCTTGATCCCGCGATCTTTCTTATCGGTCATTTTTCCATCTTGACGCAAACCTTGCAGTCTGTCCGCCGTTGAAGAGCGATCTGCTGAAATCGCATGGTTCGGGCATCGAAGTAGATCATCTTCCCCGCATTGGATTTAGGAAGGTTGGTCATCATCTTGATTCCCTCGAGCGCACCAATATTCGCTGTCAGTGCGGAAACCGCACCCAGCACTGGGAATCGGCGCTTCCAGTGGGGCGGAGTTTCCGGGTAAAGGCAGGCTAGACAAGCCGACTTTCCCGGTAGAACGGGAATCACGTGCCCCTCCAGATTATACATCGCGCAATCAACCAGGGGCTTCTTTTGCAAAACGGCCTCCCGGTTCAAAAGCAGCCGCTCTTCGAAGAGCGGCGCCGCGCCAAAAATGATATCTGAGCGCGACACC
>JBCDHN010000277.1:0-5111 GCA_038749915.1 Verrucomicrobiota bacterium
AAGAGCGGATCTTCGGAGTCCATTGGCTCCGGCGCGCAAACCGGATCGGCAGCGGCGATCGCCTCATGCCACCAGATGTCGCGTCCTTCCTGCATCTCTACCGGAGAACCGGTGCGCTGGACCACGATGATGTGCTCAACCGTTGGCGTTTTTGCGATGGCAGCGTCAGCGTTCGCTTTCATCGGAATATCCAGCTTGGTGCCCCGAACTCCGGTGTCTTGCGTGATGATGGCTTTGCAGCCGGAATCATTGATTCGGGTGACGAGGCTGTCGGCGGTGAACGCGCCAAACACGATTGAGTGGACCGCGCCAATTCTCGCGCAGGCCAACATCGCAATCGACAGCTCCGGAATCATCTGCATGTAGATGCAGACGCGGTCTCCCTTCTGAATTCCTGACGCTTTCAGCGCATTGGCCGCCTTTTGCACTTCAGCCTGCATTTCCGCGAAGGTGAAGGACTTGCTTTCGTTGGGATCATTTCCCTCCCAAATCAGGGCTACTTCATCTCCGTGCCCGGCTTCGACGTGGCGATCAAGGCAGTTGTAGCAGGCATTGAGCTTTGCGCCCAGGAACCACTTGATTTCCGCTTTCGTGTAATCCCATTCGCGGACCGCGTTCCAGGGCTCGAACCAACTCAGCCGCTGGGCCTGCTCCGACCAGAACGCTTCCGGGTCGGCGACGGATTGATCGTAGAGAGATTGATAGTCTGCGAGGGACTTGATGTGAGCGTCTGCGGAAAACTCGGCGGACGGCGGATAGGAGTGGGGTTCGTTTGGGGCCTGACTCATTGATGATGCGTCTGTATTACCGAAAAGAAGTAGAGAATTGGGAGGTTCGCGCCAGCAAAAAATCGAATTCCCAGGACCCGGGGCCATCGAATCGCAAAATCTCCCTTAAAAGCTTGCTATTGAGGGCAAATGTCGAGATGTTTACTGTTCAAATGATTGATCTGCTCGGACCGGAGAATTTTGGGTATCTCCGGCTACCGAAGATTAGGAATAAATCCTTCTAGTTTTTGTGAGTTCTGCTGCGTTTGGTAATCTTTTGGACGGTCTCGATTTGGAGAGCGTAGATGCGCCTAGTTACGTAATCGATTTGGAGAAGCTTCGTGCGAACGGAAGACTCCTTGCTGAAGTTCAGGGCCGTTCGGGATGTAAGATTTTGTTGGCCCTGAAGGCCTTTGCGGTTTGGCGCACGTTTCCTGAATTCAGCGAGTTTCTTGCGGGGACCTGTTCCAGTGGTATCCATGAGGCGCGGCTTGCACGGGACGAGTTCGGAAAGGAAGTGCACTTTTATTCTCCCGGTCTCAAGGAAAGCGAGATCCCGGAAGTCCTCCAACTGGCGGATCATGTGGTTTTCAATTCCATGAGCCAGTACCACCGGTTTGCTCATTCGTTTCAGAACTCACAACGTTCCATCCAACTTGGACTGAGGATCAACCCGGAGTGCCCTGTTTCCAAGTTCGAACAATATGATCCCTCTGCGCCAAAGTGCCGTTTTGGAGTTCGCGCAAACGAGATTGGAAATCAACTGCCTCCGGGAATTGAGGGATTGCACTTCCACAACCTTTGTGAGCAGGGAGTTGGTCCGCTTCGAGAGACCTTGAATGCGGTGGAAACAAAATTTGGTCATCTGATCCAGCAGGCCAAATGGATCAACTTTGGAGGTGGTCATTACATCACCGATCCGGGTTACGACATCAATGGTTTGGTCGATTTGATTGTGGATTTTCAGCGGCGGTATGACCTTCGCGTCTACCTCGAGCCCGGCGAGGCCATTGCGTTGGATGCCGGCGTGTTGGTAGCCACCGTTCTCGATGTGATCGAACGGGGAGACGAATCGGCCGCGATTCTGGATTTCTCTCCTACCAACCACATGCCCGACGTTTTGGAAATGCCGTACACGCCTGATCTGGTGGGTTCTCTTCCCCTCGAAAGTGCGCCGTTTAAATATGAGCTGGGTTCGGCGTCCTGTCTCAGTTGCGATATTATCGGGACCTATGGATTCGATCAAGCGCTTCACGTGGGCCAAAAGCTCGTGTTCCTCGATCAAGCGGTTTACACCATGGTCAAGACCAGCAATTTCAATGGGTTGAAAATGCCGGACATTGCAACCTATGACTCAAGGACAGGAGTCTTCCAAAAAATCCTAAGCCTGGGTTACAAGGACTACCGGGATCGGTTGTCTTCTTCGCACCTCGATGACCTTCTTCCCGGTTCGTTCGACAAGCCGCTGCTCTCAGAGTCTGAGATGAATCAACTGACCTGTTCGGAGTCGCACACCCATTCGGAGGAATGCTTTAGTGGTGTGTCAGAGTGATGTAGACGAAACGAGTGGAATTCCGTAGTGGTGACTTTTAGTTGCCAATGGAAGACTGCCCGACTTCCTGGCGGCTAGAAGTCACCACTACGATTTCCATTGCGATCTTAGCGTCGTTGCGAGAAACCATTATCAGCTCAAGTAACGCTTCAGATACTTGCCAGTGATACTCGTCTGGTGGGCCGCAATCATTTCCGGTGGCCCTTCCGCCACGATTTGGCCGCCGTGCTCGCCGCCGCCTGGACCCATGTCGATGATCCAGTCTGCGCACTTAATCACGTCGAGGTTGTGCTCGATGATGATGAGGGTGTTACCAGCGTTCCTCAGCCGCATAAACACTTCCAACAAGGTTGCGATATCGGCGAAGTGAAGGCCCGTGGTTGGTTCGTCAAAAATGTAGACCGTTTTTCCGGTCGCTTTCTTGGCGAGTTCAGCTGCCAGTTTCACCCGTTGCGCTTCTCCGCCAGAAAGCGTTGTTGCACTTTGGCCCAGCTTGAGGTAGCCGAGCCCGACATCACAGAGTGCACGGAGCTTGGAGTAGATCTGCGGGATCTTTTGGAAGAACTTTCGTCCGTCATCAATGCTCATTTCGAGAACATCGGCGATGCTTTGCCCGCGAAACGTTACTTGGAGGGTCTCGTCGTTGTAGCGTCGGCCGCTACAGGTTTCACAGGTCACATAGACATCGCTCAGAAAGTGCATGTCGATCTTGATTGAGCCGTCTCCCTGGCAGGTTTCGCATCGGCCGCCTGCCACGTTGAAACTAAATCGCCCCGGCTCATAGCCACGTTGTTTGCTCAGCGGAATTTCTGCGTAGAGATCACGGATGGGTCCGAAGACGCCCGAGTAAGTTGCTGGATTGGAGCGAGGGCTTCGACCGATAGGAGTTTGATCAACAACGATGGCTTTGTCGAGTTGTCCTAAGCCGGTGATGGTTTCATGGGCGCCGGGCGCTTCTTTGCTATGAAAATACTCGCGAAACAACGCACGGCGCAAAATATCATCGACCAAGGTTGATTTCCCACTCCCGGAGGCACCGGTAACACACGTGATGCAGCCAAGTGGGAAGGCCGCGTCCACGTTCTTGAGGTTGTGCTCCGTCGCTCCCGAAATCTGGATCCAGCCATCCTCGAGGGCTTCGCGCTTCGTCTGCTTCTTGCGCTTGGGCGGCTTGACCCGTTGACTTGGGACCGGAATCACATCCGTTCCTTTGAGGTACTTTCCGGTTACTGAATCGACTGATTCCTCCACTTCCTCAGGTGTGCCCTGCGCCAGAATATTTCCGCCGAGTTCTCCTGCGCCGGGCCCCATATCAATGACGTGATCCGCCACGCGAATCGTGTCCTCGTCATGCTCAACCACGATAATGGAGTTACCCAAATCACGTAACCGTTGTAACGTGGCAATCAGCTTCTCGTTGTCAGCTTGGTGTAGGCCGATGCTTGGCTCATCCAAGACGTAGAGAACACCGGCCAGCCCGGCTCCCAGTTGCGTAGCCAACCGGATTCGTTGGCTCTCGCCACCCGAAAGAGTCCCGCTTTCGCGATCGAGGGTCAGGTAATCCAACCCGACTTCACCAAGGAACTCCAACCGTTTTCGAATTTCTCCGATCACCTCGGTTGCAAACTGGGCCTGGACCTCTGTGAGTTGAATTCCCGTGAGCCATTTGGCGGCCCGCTCAATCGACATGGTCGAGAACTCATGAACCGAGCATGGTTGCTTTTCGTGCGGCAATGTCACCGCCAGAATTTCTGGTTTCAGGCGGCGACCCTCACAACTCTTGCATGGCTTGGTTGACATGAAGCGACGCACATTGCGTTTCGTGATCTCGCTGTCGCTGGTCTCCAGCAATCGCTTTGCCTGGACAGACAGCCCCTCGAATGGTTTTCCGCTCCCGCCAAACTCAAGGGGGATGGGTGTTTCACTCCCAAAGAACAACGCGCGCTTATACTCTTTGGATAGATCGCGAATCGGAGTCTCAATGTCCTGCCCAAAAACCTGTGCCAACCCTTGAATCACACGCTGATGCATTCCCTTTCGCTTCTTCGAACCGCTCCACCATGTCTTCACTCCGCCATCGGCCAGCGACTTGTTTGGGTCCGGAACCATCAATTCGGGATCGGGAACCAACTCCGTGCCCAGCCCGTGGCACTTGGGGCAGGCGCCGAGGTGGCTGTTGAAGCTGAAGTGTTTCGGAGTCAGATTGGGTAGGGTAAAGCCGGTCTCAGGATTGGTGAATGTGGTCACGAACGTCACCGTGGCATAACCGTCGTTGTCAGTAACCAGTGAACCGTGATCAGGATTCAGATCCGAAGGCTTTGACTGGTTGCTGAACACTGAATACTGGTCACTGGCCCCACTCTCCTCCGGCAATTTCACGAGCACGACCACGGTGTCACCGGTAATTCTTAAAGCCGCCTCCACCGCTTCGGCCAGTCGGGATCGAATATCCTCACGAATCACCAATCGATCGAGTACAAGCTCCACCGTCTTCGCTTTTGGCGGAACCTCCTCGCCATCCAGATCGACGATTTCTCCATCGATCCGTAGCCGGACGAATCCCTGCTTTTTGAATCGGTCAGCCAGCTCGGGTAGGGGCTCTCCATCACTGGTTTCCACCGGTGCCAGCAGAATGAGCCGACTGCGTTCCGGTAACTGAAGCAACTGGGCAATGATCTCAGCGGGTGTGGTGCGCGAGAGCGGTTCCCCGGTACTCGGATCATGAGGAACTCCGAGTGCGGCATACAGAATCCGCAGGTAATCGTGAATCTCGGTCGTCGTCGCAATCGTCG
>JBCDHN010000278.1:0-5101 GCA_038749915.1 Verrucomicrobiota bacterium
ACCACCCAACGCATCGGCATCGTGATGAACGGCGTCACCGGACGCATGGGCACCAACCAGCACCTCATCCGCTCGATCACCGCCCGGCAGCCAGCACATGCGTTCCCATGTCAGCATGCCACAGAACTTCAAAATGTATCCCCAGTTTCTTGCGGAGCTAGGCTACTATTGCACGAACAAATCCAAAGAAGACTACAATTTGGAAAAGCCGGAAGAGTTCTGGCAAAAAGGCGGCCATTGGAAAAATCGGGCGGATAGGCAACCATTTTTCGCGATCTTCAATCATACCATCAGTCACGAAAGCCAAATTAGAAACGAAATCCCGGAAGAGGCCAAGATTCACGATCCGGCGAAAGCACCAATTCCTCCTTATCATCCGGACACCCCTGAAGTTCGCAAAGATTGGGCCCAGTATTATGACCGGCTTACCATGATGGACAAACTGGTCGGTCAAAATCTCAAGGAACTGGAGGATGCGGGCCTCACTGATGACACCATTATTTTTTACTATGGGGACCACGGTTCGGGGATGCCTCGTCACAAGCGCTGGACCTATCAAAGCGGGCTTCGCATTCCGATGATCGTCCACTTCCCCGAAAAGTGGAAGCATCTGGCGCCAAAGGGTTATGAGCCGGGGAAGGCGTCGGACCGCTTGGTTGGATTCATTGACCTCGCTCCCACGCTTCTCTCCATTGTTGGTCAGGAGCCACCCTCCTGGATGCAAGGGAATGCTTTCGCGGGAAAGTTTGAAACTCCAACTCCCAAGTATCTCTTTGGATTCCGGGACCGGATGGATGAGCGAATTGACTGTGTTCGTCAAACCCGCAACCAACGCTACAGCTACCTCAAAAATTACCTGCCGCACAAACCCTGGGGTCAATACATCCAATACATGTTCGTCACACCGACAACCCAGGTCTGGCACGACATGTATCAGCGCGGAGAACTCAATTCAGTTCAGTCTCAATTCTGGCAAACCAAGCCCAGCGAAGAGCTCTATGATCTACAGAACGATCCTCATGAGACCGTGAACCTGGCATCCTCCCCCGACCACGCTGACGTGTTGGCGGAAATGCGTCAGGCTCATGCCGGATGGTCTGCGACAGTCAAAGATGTGGGGCTGCTATCTGAATACGAGTTTCACAAGCGGTCGCGCGATGCCGACAAAAGCATTTACGAAATGGGTCATGCGCCTGAACTCTTTGATCACGCCGCCGTTTTCGCTGCCGCCAATCTGGCGACCTCTCTCAAAAAAGAGGATCTTCCAAACATCGTGAAACTGCTGGATTCCGAAGATTCGGCGGTCCGCTACTGGGGAGCCATCGGGCTCCTCACGCAGGGGGTTGATGGCGTCAATGCAGGTCAAGAGGCATTGCTCGCGGCCCTGACCGATTCGTCACTGATCGTCCAGGTTACGGCGGCTGAGGCTCTTGGAAGGTATGGAGATGAGGAGGACTTGAGCGCCGCCTTACCCGTCCTCGTGAAACACGCCCAACCTGAGAGCGATGCCTATCTGGCAATTGCGGCCTGGAATGCCATTGACTATCTTGACGATCGCGCAACATCCGTTGCTGAAGAACTGGCTGCGACCTCACCATCACCCGTGAATCCCCCAAATCGCGCCAATAAATATTCCGTCGCTCTGAAAACGAAAATCATGGCGGACCTCGGCGTTGCAGTGGAGGAGCCCAAGAAGAAGAAAAAGAAAGGTTAGAGAGGCACTCAAAAATCCACACTTGGCCGCAAGAGCCATCCGACGTAGCTTCTAAGTTGTGATGAGTCGCCCGGTGTCACTCTTTCTGAGACTAGCCACGCTCTGCCTGTTTCTGGGCCTGGCGTGGATCCATTTGTTCTGGGAAAGTGAAACACCTTACGCCCAGATCATTGGTCAGTCCGGAGGGATGCTCTCAGATCTGGATCCTCAGGTGGTGGCTTGGTCATTCGGTGGGTGGTTTTTGGCGACCGGATTGGCCGTCATCATCTGGCAACCGTCATGGTTGGTCGTGGTCTTTCTACTCTTGGGGATGGCACCAATCGGATGTTTCGCAGTTGGTTCATTCGCGACCAGCAACGCCCCCCTCAGCTCCCTTCTCGGGTCCACCGCGATCTTCATGACGCCTCTCGTTCTCTGCTTTGGCAGCGTCTTCGGATGGGCCAAATTTGCGAGAATTCTGGCTCGCCTTTCCCTGAGCGTCAGTTTCGTCACGTTTGGACTGCTCGCAGCCGGAGCCTATTACCAGGGCGAGTTGCCGTTGATTGGGGAAGTCACGCTCGGCAGCAAACAGCCCGAGGTTTGGGTCGGTATGATTGCCAACATGGCTCCAGAGCTCGATCCCCTTAAGCATGAATTGATCCTGAGAATTTTTGGAGGGCTGGCGATCCTTACCGCCCTTGGGATTTGGTCGTCGTTGATGGTCTCCATCTCCGCCATCGCAATGAGTCTTCTGGCCATGGTGGGTTCAGCCGCGATCACCACCAGCCATCTCACCGGTGAAACGGTGGAAGTGCTCCATCGTTGGGCTCCCGAAACGATTCTGAGGATGCCTCTTGTCATTCTTCCATTTGCCGTTTGGCAGATGATGGCTGGTCTTTCGACCAAGAGCGCGAACCAACCAAAACGTCGGAAACTAAAGCGGGTAGATCCTGATCCGGGAGAATTTGAGATCATTATGGATGACGACGATCGCGTCGTTTCCGTGGACGAAATCCGGTAGGGCTCCGACACCAAAAAGCGGTGGCAAATGGGATCATTTGCAGCTATAGAAATGCCATGTCACCAATCGTCATCGGCCTTCTCGTCGCATTCGGCTTCCTTGCTCTCGGAGCGATCAGCTTCTTCTATCTGATCAACGGAAAAGACTAGCGTTTCGTATTACGCGGGTTGACCCCGGCAACCAGACTCCGGGGCTTTGGGCAGGCACTATTTAAGGCCAAAAAAGCGACCCTTTGAAAGGAAGGCGTTGTCATTTTTGGCTATTGAGGTTCCACATCGAAGTTTTGGGAAGAATTTTGTGATTCGGACGCTTCCCAACGTCCAAACAGTGTGCGAGTTCTTTCTAACGGCAATCCCATTCTTCCCTCAATGCCTTCCTCGGTACCAACTACATGGCTTGTTCTTGGCCTGGTTTCCCTGCTTACCTTCCAAGCCGGGGCCGAAACCATTACCGAGAACATCTTCTTTCTGAAGCCAGACGGGAAAAGCTACCTGAATTACCGTACCACAAGGAGCTCTCACTCCAGCTACAACCTCTATCTGAAGAAAGACGAGACTGAAGGAGCTTTTCACTACATCGCCCCTGACAAATACACCTTCGACAAGAAGTCTGACCCAAAGCGCAACATCATCGTTTTTCCGCAGGGTGATCACTCGACAATGCGCCCTGGCAAATTCACCAACGAGCAAGTCACCCAAGGCAAGGATGGGCTCTTCACCTATGTGAACTGGAACAAAGACACTTCGCCTCCACGTGACGATGGACACTTCGGGGAATGGACCGCTCCGGACAACTTTCACCAATATGTCTTCGCCTGGGTGTTACCGGACAACTTTGAATTCGTCGACTACGAATGCAATCGGAGCAATGGCGAGAACCACAATGAGTGGAGGGTCCGCAACAACACTCTCGCATGGTTCGGGTATGACGTGAATGATCTCGTCTTCAAAATCAACTACCGCTCCAAGTCCAGCCAAACAGCCACGACCATCCGGGCCTCCCTCAACCTCGATTCCGTGGCAGACGACGTCACGGTATCCACGGCGGAAGAGGGCGTTCGCGTTTGTTTCACGGACCAGTATCTCTTTGCACCCGGCGAGATCGAGATTTCAGAACGCGGACAAGAAGTGTTGGGCAGGCTTTCCGAAGTCCTTCTTGCCAGCAACGGTCATCAGATCGTGGTGGAGGGTCACACGGATAATCAGGCGATCGAGGCCAGCAAATTTGCCTCAAATTGGGAACTTTCTTCAGCTCGATCGCTCGCGGTTCTCAAATTCCTTCAGAAAACAGGAATGGACGGGAAGAACCTTGAGGCCAGGGCCTATGGCGAATTTCGCCCCCGAGAAAGCAATGATTCAGAGGAAGGAAGGGCTGCCAACCGGCGAATTGAGATCCTCATCCTCAAATCGAAGTCCGACTGATCACGGGCACCTCAAATATTGAGCGATTCTGGTTCGGTTAGGTTCTTTAAAAAGCGCATTGCAATTATCAAATATGGCATATTGTCAAGGTAACCGAAGTTTCGGAATTCCTTAACCAGCCATGTCACTTCTCTCAAACGTTCTCGAAGCCGCGTATTGCAATGGTACGCATCACAAACTCGCTTTCCACGCTCTCAACCACCTTCAGGGACCGAATGCAGAGAACTGGCGAAATCTCTTTCTCTACTATCACGCCCCTTACCTGGAAGGCTCGAAGGCGCCTGACAAGAAGTTCAAAGACTTTCAGAATCATGTGCTCCACGTCAATCAGAGCAACTGGGGAGGAGCGCCGGCGAAGGCCAGGGAATGGTACGAGAAAACCGTTAGTCTACTGGGAGAAGGCAAATGGCTGACCGCCAGCTACAGCGCTGGAGTCATGAGCCATTACCTCACGGATCCAGTCATGCCGTTTCACACGGCTCAATCCAAAGAAGAGACAAACATCCACCGGGCTGTGGAATGGAGTATTTCCAAATCCTACGATCTTCTGCGCCCAAAAATTGATCAGTCGCCATCCGGTCAGGAAATCAGTCTGGGGAAAACCGAAGGATGGCTTGAAGCCGCCGTGATCGATGCCGCAAGATTTTCCAATCAGAACTATCAGTCCCTCATCGATCGCTACGACTTCAGGCTCGGATCAAAGAATCCTCCTGCCGGCCTCGATGATCAGTCACGGCACGATATCTCCAATCTCCTGCGCTATGCCCAATTGCTCCAATCCCGCGTCCTTGACCGCGCCTTTGCCGATTCCGGAGTTGTTCCTCCAGAGGTCGGCTTAAGCCTTCAGAGTATCATTGCGGCACTAGATATGCCAATCGTCTGGGTGACGCGAAAAATGGCGGACTCGAAGGAGCAAGCTCTCGTCAAGTCCATGTATCGTGAGTTTAAGAAAACCGGTCAGGTCGA
>JBCDHN010000279.1:0-5082 GCA_038749915.1 Verrucomicrobiota bacterium
CCCTGAACGAACATGGGCGCGAAGATAAGATTCATGCAGATGAGAGATGGCCAGAAGTGAAGGTGGCCGAGAAGTTTGTTCATCTGGCGACCGGTCTGCTTTGGAAACCAGTAGTAGATCCCGGCAAACATGGCGAAAATCGTTCCCGGCGCGACGACGTAGTGGAAGTGGCCGATGACGTAATAGGTGTCATGCAAGTGGAGATCGATCAGGTTGAAGGCCAGCGGTAAACCGGTGAGTCCTCCAATTCCAAACATCGGGATGAATGCAGTGGCCCAAAGCATGGGCATGGTAAATCGAATAGATCCCCCCCACATCGAAATGAGGAGCGAGGTGATCAGGATCACCGAGGGCACCGATATAAGCACCGTGGTTGTTTGAAAGAAGGTCGATATCGCCGTCCCCATCCCCGTTAGATACATGTGGTGAGCCCAGACGATGAAGCTGAGGAATCCCAAAACCATCACCGCTCCAACCATGGTCCGATATCCCCAGAGTGGTTTCCGAGTATTATTGGTAACGATTTCCGCAACAATGCCGATGGCAGGCAAAATGAGAACGTAGACCTCCGGATGGCCGAGGAACCAGAAAAGGTGCTGGTAGAGCAAGGGACTTCCACCCCCTGCGCTGTCAAAAAGGGTTCCACCTACCACCAGTCCGGTGGGGACAAAGAAACTGGTGCCCGCGAGGCGATCCATGAGCTGCATCACCGCAGCAACTTCGAGCGGAGGGAATGCGAGCAAAAGGAGGAAAGCGGTAACCAACTGGGCCCAGCAGAAAAACGGCATGCGGAACCAGGTCATTCCGGGAGCCCGCAAGTTGATAATCGTGGTGATGAAATTGACTGCACCGAGAAGGGAGGAGCTGATCAGAAACACCATGGCAACGAGCCATTGGGTCTGACCGGTCCAAAACTTGTCCCGAAAGTGGAGATCGGTAGTCGTGGCTAGTGGAGAGTAATTGGTCCAACCCACTTTGGCAGCCCCGGAAGTGAGGAAGAAGCTGGAAAGCATCAAGAGACCACCAGCGAGGTAGGACCAGTAGCTCGCCATGTTAAGACGGGGAAACGCCATGTCGGGAGCTCCAATCTGAAGCGGCGTCACATAGTTCCCGAATGCGCCAAATGCCAACGGAACAACAGCGAGGAAAACCATGATGGTGCCGTGCTTCGCTCCAAACATGTTGTAGAGCTCACCCGTCACCAAACCGTCATCACCGATCCAGTTCCGAAAGAACGGCCAGTTGCCGACCAACGGAAGCGGCTGATCCGGGTAGGCAATGCTCCAGCGCATCACCATCATGAGGAAGAATCCGAACGCCATGAAGAACAGGGCGGTGATTCCATACTGAATGCCGATGACTTTGTGGTCGGTTGAAAAGATGTATTTTTGCCAAAACGGAGGATCGTGGTGATCGTGATCGTCGTGGCCGTGCGCATCGGCAGATTCAGTCGTCGAACTCATGGGAAAGTGCTGTTTGTTTGTCTAGTCTTATGTGGTTCGTATCTGGAGTAAAGCAAGACGCATTCTAAACGTCAGCCGCTGGTTCTTCACCTCCAGATTCCACTCCTCCCAAGGGTTCTCCTGTCTGCAAATCGATATCTGCACCGGGCAACATGGCGTCTTCCGGAATCTTCAAAAGCTCAGCTTCCGACCACGGAGCAGTGCGCGTTCCATACTTGGTCCGGGCATTCTGCACCATTTCCTCCGTGACCACCGATGCGGTGTTTCCAAAACTGCGACGAATATAGGTCATCACTTGAGCGATCTGTTTGTCGCTCAGCATGGCTCCCTGAGCGGGCATCAACCCGTTATACGTCGCGCCCTTGACGGTCATTGGCCCCTGGATTCCGGGGAACATGATCGCTCCAAGTCGCTCAGTACCATTGATTACCCACTCGGAGTCATTGAGTGGCGGAAACTGACCGGGCATGCCGTTACCGTTTGCCTGGTGACAAGCCTGACAGCTGGCATAAACCGCTTTTCCGTCTGCCATCCACTTCTCGATCCATGGCCGGGTGTCTTCAATGATGATCGCACCTTCGAGAACAGGACGTTCCGCCGGCACGTAATTGGCGACCGCGTAGGTATTTTCCATGCTCAATCCGCCACCAGAGTAAGCCCCCAGGTAGGCACCGCCAGCAACCATGACCAAGCCGGCAACGATGAACGCCCAGATCGAGACGGGCTCCAGTCCGGCGGAGGGTTCCGATTTTTCGCGCTTCACCGCTGCGTTCAGGTCCGCAACGCTCGAGCGTTCTCCATAATCCAGGTTTTGATTTTGATCTTCGTCCATCGCGATCTATTTCGTTGCTGCGAGACTCTCGGGTACGAGGAAATCCTTTTTGAGTGACATCAGGTAGGCAACCAGGGATGTGGCGTCATTACTGGGCACCACCTCCCAGGTGTTGCCATTCTTCTCGAAAGTATCGATCGCGTCATCAGCGACCTGACCAATCACCTTTCGCTTGTCGAACAAATTTCGGAAACTCGGCATGATCGAGGTCGGGTTGATCGCACGCGGATCATACAAATGCTGGTAATGCCACTTTTCGTCTGCCAAGCGCCATCCCACATTGCTCAAGTCAGGGCCGTGACGCTGCACGCCAAGATAAGCGTATTTTTCTCCAAGGTAATCATGAGGCAAGGTAGAGCGCAATTCAGACTCGTCTCCTCCCCTGCCTGCCCATCCGGGTCTCCACATATCAGTGCCTGCGTAGGTTGGCCGCACCATTTGGGTATGGCAGTAAGCGCAGCCGTTTCTGGCATACACTTCGGCACCCCGGACTTCCCCGACGCGAGCCGGAGGAAACGTCACGAGCTCGCCCTCCACCTCAAACTCGACCACGTCCAAATCGGAAGTTGCCTGAAACGGAATCACAACGAGAAAAACCCAAGGAAGCGAAAAGGTCAGTCCCAAGCATAAAACGAAACCACGGAAACTGTTCATGCGTTTGCTCCTTCCTTGCTGAGTTCTGGCTGTGAGAAATAGTCTTCCGGCTGCTTGTGGATCAGGGTTGGGGCAACATCGTCGGTCCGCCCACGTTTGAACGCCATCAAGCCGAGATGGAAGAGGAAGGCAATGTTGGAAACCACAATGAATCCCCATCCCAAAGCAAGGGAAGCGAGGTAGGGCTTCCCTCGTTCAACCGAGGTTAAAAAGTCCTCGCCCCAGTTGTTGATGATGTACCCCTGCGCCATCCCGGCAAAGACCATGAAGGCAACGATGGCGATGGTTCCATAGGCGGAAAACCAGAAATGAAATCGGATCCACCCCCCGTTGATCCATTCACAGCCAACGATACGAGGCACAATGAAATAGATCGCTCCAATGATGGTCATGGAATAAAACCCATAGACGGCAAGAAGATCGTATCCGGCCTGAGCGTGGGTGAACTGGAAAATCTTACCCGCCGGGAAGATCGACATGATCGCGCCGAGAGCAACGGTAATGACAAAGGCGAAGACTCCAAAAATGGTGAAGCGCAGCGCGGGACTGTAACTGACCCAATCGGAACGCGCTCCCATCGTTTTCACAAGATTGAAGGCAACGGACAGTGCGGGGATGAGAAGGAAAATCGCTGCGGTGCTACCAAAGGTGGGCATCCACGCCGGAAGCGGACCACCCATGAGCCGATTCATGCCTGACCAACCAGCGAAGATTGCAAGCGTCCAAAATCCGAATACAGCGATCCCATAACTGAAGATCGGACGCCCGATCACCTTGGGCACAATATAATAGGCCGCGGCAAGAGCAATGGGCGCGAGCACCATGTATATCATGTTGCTGACATACCACGCATTGATGCCGGTCTTGATCACTGCCGCACCTTCATCGATATGAATAAACCAGTTGGCTGTAAGATAGATCCAGGGGAACCAGAGAATTGAGGCCACAATATACCATTGCGAGATATAGACTTCGCGATCTCTGCGTGCCGCAAACATTCCCAACGCCCAAATCATGACCACAATGTAGGTTCCGATCACAGCTGGAGCGAACGCCTTGGGGAAGTCCAGCCACATGATGGAAGTCCCCCATCCGAAGAGGATGGCAAAGAGGCCGAACATGATCATCGCGTTCCAAATGTGGCCTGCGACGATTACCGTTGCCGGGTTCTTGAGAGTGGAGCGGCTGAGACGAGCCATGATCCACAAGGCGACTCCAAATCCAGCCTGCATTCCCCAGCCATAAACCAAGGCATTCATCTGGGCCGGAAACACTCTGCCGTAGGACAGGAACGCTATCCCCTCGAACATGCGCGGGAAATTCAGAGTGAGTGAGCTGATGAAACCCAGTGCGGTTCCAAAAACCAACCACACCGCAGCGCTCGTAAAGAAAAACAACAGTGGAAAGCGCAGCGAACGATCAATCTGCGCGCGAAGTTCAATGTCGGTTTCGTTTGTCTCTGAACTCATACAACTAGCCCTGAGGCTTTGATGGTTTCGCGGGGGCTTCAGGCTTTGCAGCCGGCTTCTTCTCTTTCTCTGCCGGAGCAGCCTTCGGTTTTTTCTCGCCTTTGCCCTTGGCCTTGTTTGGTTGGGCATTGGAAGCGGCCGGCTCTTCCTCCGCTGCCGCTGTCTCAGGCTCTTTCTCCTCGGGTGGAGCGGATTGTTGCTGCATCAGTTGGGTCGCAGCTTCTGTTCCTGGGACAGGCACGGCCGACTTTTTTGCCTTCATCTCTTTGAGATCTTCAAGAATCACATCTTTGGCCGCAAGAATGGGAAGACGAGCGACCCCAGCGCCTTCATCAACCAAGGCGGGACCGGACAGCGCCTCAGTGTCAGCCGCTTTGGCTTTGGCGGCCGCATCCTTACGAACGGCCGCCTTCTCTTCCATGAACGTTGGTTCCTCCGTTTTGATGGGAGACTTGGCGATGAGGAGTCCCAACAAAGCAAAGGCAAAGAAAGCGACGAAGCCGCCCACATAGGCTGCCAATCTCAGAAGAGGTTTGTCTGCTGGGTGATGTTGGTTGCTCATCAAATTCTAGTTCACGAAATTAATCGACTCTTCCAATCGAGGATCCCCACATGGATAGAGGCTCGATTTCTGGATGATGTGAATGAGGAGATAGCCCATCAC
>JBCDHN010000280.1:0-5074 GCA_038749915.1 Verrucomicrobiota bacterium
ATCCACCTGCACTTACTATCGCCACACCAAAATTGTGGCTACGCTTGGACCGTCCACTGACAGTCCCGAGACCTTGGAAAAAATCATTGCGGAAGGGGTGGATCTCATCCGGTTGAACATGGCACACGCCACACCGGAATGGACGCACGAACGCGTTGCTCGGATTCGTGCTGCTTCCACCAAAATCGGGCGCCACGTCGCCGTCATGATGGGCGTGAAAGGACCGGAAATCCGAACCGGACCGGTTGAAGAGCCCATTCCCCTCAATCCCGGAGACCGGATCACCTTTCACACTCGCGGCGCGACACCACCAGCCACCGGTCTTTACGTCGATGTGAACTATCCACTCTTTCCGGATGATGTTGAGATCGGAAAAGTCGTTCTTGTCGACAGTGGCCTCATCCGGCTCAAACCCATTTCCAAAGATCACGAACATGTGCTGTTCGAAGTAATCGTCGGCGGAATGCTGGGCTCACGTCGTCATATCAACCTCCCTGGCGTGAAGGTGAATCTTCCCGCGCTAACCGATAAAGATGAGACCGATTTGAAAGCGGGAATTGAAGCCGGTATCGACTTTGTCGCCCTCTCCTTCGTCCGCGAAGGCGCCGACATCGATGAACTGCGCGAATTTTTGCAGAAAAACGGGTCCAAGGCCCGGATCATCGCCAAAATCGAAGACCAGACCGGCGTTCGCAACCTCAACGCCATCGTCAAGGCCTCTGACGGGATCATGGTCGCACGCGGTGATCTTGGAATCGAGATCGACTACCACAAGCTCCCCATCGTCCAACGCGAAATCGTCAAGGCCTGCCGCGTTGAAGGCAAGCCGGTCATCATCGCCACACATCTCCTCGAAAGCATGATCGACTCGCCGGTCCCCACCCGCGCCGAAATATCCGACGTCTCCAACGCCATCCGCGAGCAGGCCGATGCGGTAATGCTCTCCGGCGAAACCACAACCGGCAAGTTCCCGCTCGAAAGCATCGACGTGCTCAAGAACATCATCCGCTCGATCGAGCCGACCGTTCAGTTCGAGCTGAACAAGGACATCCTTCTCCACGAGCCCAAATCCAAGATGCTCCGGTCCGCCGTCACGCTTGCTCAGGAACTTGGTGAGGAGTCCGGCATCGTCGTCTTCACGCGGTCGGGTTTCCTCGGCTACGTCCTCGGCGCCATGCGAGCCAAAGGCGTCCCCATCTTTGCCTTTACCGACGACGAAACCGTTTTCCGCCACCTGCTT
This sequence comes from Verrucomicrobiota bacterium, assembly GCA_038749915.1. Classification (GTDB taxonomy): domain Bacteria; phylum Verrucomicrobiota; class Verrucomicrobiia; order Verrucomicrobiales; family DEV007; genus JBCDHN01. Next base: position 1,241 of record JBCDHN010000280.1, read on the forward strand.
TTTCCCTGGGGGGTCGAGCCGTTCCTGATGGACTTTCACGACATGGACCCGGAGCAAACCATCAAAGGCGCCCTCAACATCCTCAAAGAGAAAAGCTGGTGTCCGCTCGGTTCGACTCAGATCGTCATTACCAACATCCTTGCCGGAGAACAGATCATCGACTCACTGCAACTCCGCCAGATCGAATAGCGGCGATTCGATTATTCCAAAAACCTACTCGGCTTTGAGCGCCGTTTCCCGCCGCCGGGTCCTCATCAGGTAGCATGAACTGAGGAGGGTGACCGCCAAGAAGGCCAGCCAGATTGGAAAAGCGATCGTCCAGATGTTTCCGGTAACTCCGCTGAAACTCTGAAGCCTGGGAGCGGAGCCGAACATCGTTTCCGTCACCGTTGGCCTTCCATCCTGCCGGTAAGCGATGGACCGGTATCCGGAAGACGGCGCCAACTCTGCAATCGCCCCGGTAGAGATCTCCATCGTGCAATCACCACCACCGGTCCGAATCAGGAGAAAGCACTTTTCCAGCACGTTGATGGCCACCGTGCTGCTGCTGTGAAAGTGGGAACCCACCCAGAGGCTCATTACGTAGAGCGGAATCAGAACCGCGATGGCGTACTTGGCGCGCAGGCGATACATTCTCAGGATGAAGTGCTGTCGGCCTCCGACCCTTCCATGATAGCGGTTTGATTCATCAGTACAGAACTCTCAATCCGGCGCGTCGTAGGCCCGTTCAAACCAACCCTTTTCCCTTCATCAGAAAAGAATTTTGGGATTGCTCACGGGAATTCCACGCCTAGTCAGAGCCGTTCAATTCTTTCTCGATTTCCGCGAGACGCTGCAGGATCTCCTTCTGTCTTTTCTCGACTTCGCTTTGGAAACGAAGGATCAAGAGAACAATGAGACCTGTGACTATTGCGATAAGACCGTCTATCATGTGATTATCTTGTTGGGGTGAAGATGAAGCCAGAGCACGCGGGAAGCTATTGCGGCTCTGGGTGGGTTGCTACCTTCGATTCAGAAAGTTCGGTTGCCAGTCGATTTGCTTCTGTCTCGGTAAAATTCCCGGTGACAACGAGTTCACCGCCGGTGATCACCTCCTGAATTCTTGGCGCAGCCACTACCTTTTCATCCACGATCACAGCGAGACGTTCCTTCAGGGCTTGCTTGGTAATGTCCGCGAATTTCGCAGCGCCTTTCTCGCCAAGGGTCACAAAAATTTGCCAACCATTGCTACTCTCCAGGGCCTTTGCCTTCACCACATCATCCGCGGTAATTCCCACTGCTTCAGAAAGGAAGAGTTCCTCTTTCCCATGGAACAGAACGATCTCTGCCCGGTCCCGGTCGGAAACCACCTCGCGCATCTCCAGGGTTTCCGCTGGGGAGAGAAACGGAAATGCGATGAACGCAAGCGCGGTTGATAAAAAAGGGCCTATCGACTTCATGATGTCTGCTATTGCCTGTGCAGCAGACCCAGAGGCAGCGCGATTATACTTGTTGATCTCGATTGTAATGGATTCAGCCTATTCGCCGGTTTTGGCCTTTCTCTCCTCGCTACCCAAAGTCGCCAGTTCAGGATGTGATACATCATAGTTTGCACTTATCGTTGCCCGCAGGTTGTCTCCCTGATGAGGACTGACATAGTGCGGGAGAAAGGAGGGAAAAAGAACCGCCTGGCCTTCTCTGAGATTAGGCGTCACACTATCTCGACTAAAATCAGGCCGCACAAAATCAGAAAGGCTTCTGAAGAAGGTATCTCCACTTCTGTAGAATACGATGGAACCAGATCTACTCGGCAGCTTTAACATATAAGCCACACTCACAACCGTATTCATCATGAGGTGGTTGTGAATTTCCTGGTAGTCACCTTTGGAGTAGACGTTAAGCCAAATCTCTTTTTCAACGATCGTAGCCCCGTTCTGAGGTCTCAAGAACTCCTCAAAATAGCCCTGCACATGCTTCCCAAGGCTTGACCGCAGCACCTTGAAAGGAAACTGCCGGCTATCCTTGCCGAAGGTCGTTTTGGTGTCGCATTCCCACCCTCGGATACTCCGTAAATTCGGATGCTTCTCCTTGATCCAGGGAGAGAACGCTTCCAGGACCTGTTCATGGTTCTCTATGTCGACCACCCTGATTGGGATTGCGTAAATTGAAATATCTTCGATGGGCATGGAACACGAATCTAAAACCGTAGCATCGTCACTCACGAGAAATTGTAAACGACCGTTTGCAGCCACCCGATCATAGACCGCAGCTCAACCCATCAGTCGTGGGGTGACGACGGGAACTCTCGCCAACCGGGTTTGGGAAACGATGCTGGCTATCGCTACAGTTCAAACCTGCCAGAGACCCGATTCGATTCCCCCTTGAATGAAAATCGCGAATTTGCCTCGTCCCGGAATCTCTGTCGGCATCATCGCGATCTCCACACCGGCCTTCGTAGCAGCAGCTACGGCCATTTCAATGTCCTCCACCAGAAAGTAAGGGCGAACCACTGGCGTCTCCGTGTCTCGAATTGGTGCTCGAATACCCAGCATCCCGCCGTTGGGTAACTCCGCAGTTCTCGCGCCCCCCAGCAACGGGTCAGCCGGGTTGAACGATACGCCGTGAACCTCAGAGTATAGCGTGACAGAAGCGTCTGTGTCTGGTGTTACAATCTCAAGGTAATGAATCTTCATCTGTTGTGGTTCGTTAATCTTCTCCATTTGGGAGCTCGCCCCATCGCTGTCTCCTTGGCTACAACTGGTCTGCAATGCCGCTACCCACGGTGTCACAACCAATGCCGCACCGCCGTGAAGCACACGGCGACGACTGGTTTTTGGCAATTTCGTATTCTGCATCAGGCTATGGGGCTCATCATATACTCCTCTTGAGCATAACCAGCGGAACTGACAACAACAGGAGGAATAGCGGGTTTGTTGATGAGCAGCCTCCCGCTTCGGCCACTCTTGCGATGGAAAATAGTCTCTCCATTCAGGAGTTCATGCTCACATGATAACCCAAATCCTCTTTCCGGTACTCCGCCGCTTTGGGTCCACGAATCGCGGCGGTAACAGAATGAACCTTCGCCGCCTGTTTCTGGTTCGGATACCATTTCCGATTCCGTCTTACGAGAATGAGAAGAGCATGGTCGTCACCCACTGAACGAAACGATTGTGACCGGTAGCCACGCTGATACTTCAGACCTAGTGAGTCTTTCACCTCTTTCTCGACCTGCGGAACATCATCCACCACCAGTCCGATCTCACTGGCATAGAGGATGTCTTCCGGATCGAACCCGCCCCCGGCTGAGTTCTTCAAATCGTGACGCGCGATGTATTCGACAATGTTTCCGGCAGGATCATTGAAGTAAACCGAGTGCGCATTGATGCTGCCGAAATGAATCACCTCGCTGTTCCCCCGACGCAGGAGTGGCGTCCGTTTTTTCTGCCACTCTCGCGCCACTTCGATTTTATTCTCCGGGATATTGAAGGCGTAATGATAAAACGGCTCGTTCTCGCTTGTCTCTGTGGACGAAAAGATAAGACGAGTCGTTCCCGCCTCCACGGTGAGTTCATCACCATCCGCACGAACTGGTAGCCCCAGCTTCTTTTCATAGAATTGCTGCAATGCTTCAAGTCGGGCTGACTTCATCCGAAGCTCTGCAATGCCCTTTTCGTTGGTGCCAACTTGACTCGGACTCTCGGCCGCCTGAGCGACTTGATCTTCCGCAAACCCGCCAACGAGGCTGGCGCCCATCCCTCCACAAAGCTTCAACCTCCGACGTCGTTTCATTTAGGGTGCGTTCGAAAAACAAGGTGACGCTTCGCATCAATTGGGGATGCGGTGCTTTCTCCCGCA
>JBCDHN010000281.1:0-5061 GCA_038749915.1 Verrucomicrobiota bacterium
CCATCGGGATACATCATTCCAAAGGCCAACGGAGAAGCGAAGATCAGCGCCGCACTAGAGGGAAAAACAACCACGATTGTGGTGCGGGTGGAACAGGTTGAAAAGCCGCAGGCCGTCAGTTTCGCCAATGACGTCGTGCCGGTTTTCACTCGGAGCCATTGCAACGCCGGAGCCTGCCACGCCAAATCGACCGGCCAAAACGGGTTCCAACTTTCCCTCCTCGGATTCGATCCAGGCGCGGATTACGAGATGATCGCCCGCCAGTCACGAGGTCGTCGGGCCAATCCCGCCGCCCCGGATCACAGTTTGATTCTCCTCAAAGCCAGCGGCGAAATTCCTCACGAAGGTGGGGCTCGGCTCGCACATGATTCCCAGGATTATCTGACGATTCGGCGCTGGATTGAATCGGGCCTTCCCTATCATCCGGACACGGAAGCGACCGTGGAACGCATCGAGATTTTTCCCCGAGACGTGGTCGCGCAACCCCGGTCCCAGCAGCAGCTCGCCGTCACCGCCTTTTTCAGCGATGGAACAACCAGGGATATAACCCGAGCCGTGCAATACGAGGGCAATCAGCCCGAAATGAGCGAAGCCGATGAGCAGGGGCTCGTCCGCTTCAAAGACAAATCGGGCAGCACATCGGTCATGGTTCGCTTTCAGGAACACATCACGGTTTTCATGGCGACCATTCCGATGGGTGGAACCATTGCCGAGTTGCCTCAACCGGCTAACTTCATTGACGAGCAGATTTTCGCCAAGCTCAAGCTTCTCGGCCTTCCCGCCTCGGGAGTTTGCGATGACGAAACCTTTCTGCGACGGGTCACGCTCGACATCGCCGGTCGTCTTCCCAGTCTGAACGAAACCCAGGCGTTCCTTGCCTCGAATGACGCGGACAAGCGCTCCGCCAAAGTCGATGCGTTGCTCCAAACCACCGATTACGCCGACTATTTTGCCGGGAAATGGGCCAGCCTTCTGCGCAACAAGGTCGATCGCGGCCAGGAGTGGGTCGCTCAGGAATCCTACGCCTTCCATTCCTGGATCCGGACCAGCCTCCTCGCGAACAAACCGTATGATCAGTTTGCCAGTGAATTGATTCTCGCGAGCGGCAATGCGCGGGAAAACCCGGCGGTGAGTTGGTATCGGGTCGTGAAGGATCAGAAGGAACAAATGCAGGACATCGCCCAGGTTTTTCTCGGGATCCGGATGCAGTGCGCCCAGTGCCATCACCATCCGTATGAACGCTGGAGCCAGGATGACTACTTCTCGTTTGCCGCGTTTTTCTCGACCCTGGACCGGAAGAACACGCCCAAGTTACCGGCCGAAGATCTGGTGTTTCACAATCGAAAAGAGGCCGAGATGGAAAATCCGGTCACAGGCGAAAAGCTGAAGCCGAAGCTGCTCGGCGACAGGGAGACACTGCAGATTCCGGCGGAGCGCGATCCCCGTTTTGAACTGGCTGCCTGGATTCGCACCCCGGAAAATCCCTACTTCGCCCGGGTGCTGGTGAATCGCTACTGGAAGCATTTCTTCAGCCGCGGATTGGTTGAGCCCGAGGATGATATTCGCCCCACCAATCCCGCCACTCATCCGGACTTGCTCGAGGAACTGACCAAGCATTTTGCGCAGTCTGGGTTCGACCTCAAGGTCCTGATCCGAACGCTCTGCAACAGTCGCACCTACCAGCTCAGCTCGCTTCCCGAAGCCGGAAATGGCGATGACGAGCAAAACTATGCCCGCTTTTACCCGCGCCGCCTTCCCGCCGAAGTCCTGCTCGATTCGATCAATGATGTGACGGGTTCGGAAAATTCCTTCAACCAGCAACCGATCGGCGTTCGTGCCATTGCCCTTCCCAATGAAAAAGCGAACAAGGAGTCCGAGTTTCTCACCATGTTTGGCCGGCCCGCGATGGATGCGGCCTGCGAATGCGAACGAACGGATGAAGCCAACCTCGGACAAAGCCTTCACCTCATCAATTCTGATCTGATCCAAACCAAGCTCAGCAACAACTCGGGACTCGCCACGACCTTCGCAAAGGCGAAAGACCGCCCTGACTTCGATCGAATCGCCGAGCTCTACCTTCGCGCCATCTCGCGGGAACCGGACGCCGAGGAGCTCGCCATCGCTCAGGCCCATCTTCAGAAAAAACGTCAACTTGCGGCGGAGAGTGAAGGAAAACTCAAGAGCGAAGCCGCGGAAAAACAGGCGTTTGAAGACATCCTCTGGGTGCTGATCAACACCAAGGAATTCATGTTCAATCATTGAGGATACCGGGGAACGTCGAAAAAGCTTCAAACCGGACCCAGCTCAACACGGAAAAGGGTTGACGGCACGCTCACCAGAGTGTGTGGAACCTGCGATCAGTATGGACCAAGAGGAGAAACCAGAACAAGCTGCGAACGTTGGTTATTTTGGTGACAAGGAACGGAGCGGACAAGCGCAGTTCTCAAGCTGGCGAACGGACACTCTCGGCCCCATTTTCCAGCCATGGATCAAGCGCGGCTTGAAGGCTGATCATCTCACGATCGCAGGCGTCCTCACCTTGATTCCCTATGCCTATTCCTTTGGAACCAATGTGAAACTCGCGGCGATTCTGGTTTGGGTCTATGTCGCCTTCGACGGCCTGGATGGAATCGTGGCTCGAGTCGCGAAAACCGCCAACGGAGGCGGCGCTTTGGCAGACGTGTTTGCCGATCAAATGGGGATGGTAGTGACGGTTCTCCTCTTGATTGGCCACGATCTGGTGAACCCGGTTTTGGCCTGCCTCTATTGCGCGCTCTATCTTACCATGATCGCCTCGTCCGTGCTGCAGAACTTCCTCGGGATCCCGATGCAGACCCTCTTGCGGAGCAAATACATTCTCTATGGAGCGGTGGGAATTTACGCGTTTTTCAACCTCAACCTGTTTCATTGGATCATGATCGTGTTTTCGATCACGATGACCGTGAACTGCCTCCAGTCCTTCTTTCGACTGCGCAAACATCTGTCCACCTATCAATCGTAGCACGGTCCATTTTCATGACCGCTTTGGGATGGCTCCAGCTTGACATTGGAGTCGTGACATGATGGCATCTTTGGATCGTGCTGAGGTATTTTCGTATTCCATTTCTGCTCTTCCTGTTTGGCTCGGTCTGGTTGACCATACCGACTGCAGATGCCCAGGAGACGGGTAACCAATTTGAGGTCAGTTGCGAGCTCGATCCGCTCCTGGAACTGGGCGAACTCTGGAGCGTTAAGCCGGATCAGTTGGAAAAGCTTTTCAAGGCCGGTGACTTCTCCGTGAATCCCTATTTTCAGATGATGACTCGAGAGGATTCGAGCGATCAGCGCGCGGTGTTTTCCCGAAAGCTCTACAGCAATGTTACCTGCACCATGACCTCGTTCGGCGGACGGCTTCCGGTCGAGCGGGCAAGGATTGATTTTGCGGATGATCAAGCCGAACGAATCATGATCGTCTTTCACGACGAGAAAGCACCTCCGCTCTCTTCTGAGGCTTACGCCAACCTGCATAAAACCGCGGTCGAAACGCTCAATGGACTGTTCAGCAGCGAGCCTGTTCCTCATCGCTACGCGCACGATCCCCGAAAGACGCAGGCTGAAATGCAGGGCGCCGGATTCAACACGCGCTTGGCTCCAGCCGTCCTCACCAAGGCAGAGGGCTTCAAATGGGAGACCAAGAACTACATTGCCTTGCTGGACTACAATGTGCATCCGACGTCTCCTAAAGAGCTACCCGATCGCCCTCTGATTCGGCTGCGATTCGTTCCCCCGGACCTTTCCGGTGACCTCCTGCTGGAAGAGTTCATTCACGAAAGCCGACAAGGCCTCTTGAATTGCTCGCTCGATCCCCTGTTGAGCGTCCCTGCGGTATGGAAAATGACGCCTGCAGAAATGACGCGAACGTTTTCACCGCCGCCCGCGTATGCCAAGGAAGCCGGGGATGATCAAAACCCCTACTTCAAATGGCTGACCGAAAGCAAAAACCGCGCCCTGTTCTATCGGAAGCAGTTTTCTAATCAGCATGTTGATCTGCGTCTTTGGAACGGCAAGATCGAAGCCCAGGAAGCGATCGTCGATTTCAGCAACGGTCGCATCTCAGAGGTAATCTTCTCACTCTACAATCGCGGTGACTCCGGCGAGATCGACCCGGCAGAGTTCAAGGAGCTTTTTCTCAATTGCGGAAGATCTCTCAGCGAGACGCTCGGGGTTCGCGCCACGCCCCGCCGTCCCGACACCAAAACAGGAATCGACATCAAAGGCTACCAGTGGCAGGGCAAGGTCGGAGTCGCGGTGCTCGAATACAACCCAGAGGCGATGGACGCGGACTCGCCGGATCCGCAATACCTGCGCCTTCGCCTGAGCCCCAAGGAGATTGCCCGGCAGGGCGTCCGCTTGATTCAGCTCCCCGCCAACGTCAAACGGGATCAAGACTCCGGAAACATCCTGATTCCGGAAATTCCGATGGTCGATCAAGGAGCCAAGGGCTACTGCGTCGTTGCCGCCTGCCAGCGCCTCTTTGAGTATTACCGCGTTCCGATCGATCAACACCAACTTGCTCCGCTTTTCCGAAGCACGGCCCAGCGCGGGACCCGCCTTGACGACATGGAGGGATCGTTGGAGCGCATCTCCCACAAGTTCCACATTCGGTTCACGCCGCTAAGGGCGAGAACGCAGTACGATTTTCAGCAAGTCATCAAAACCAATGTTGATCAGGGCATTCCGCTGCTGTGGGCACTGCTCGTCGGAATCTTTCCGGAGGAACCGCCGCTGACGAACCAAACCGGCGGAGGTCACATGCGCCTCATTATCGGATACAACTTTGATACCGGCCACGTCATCTTTTCCGACACATGGGGACTGGGGCACGAAGAGAAGCGAATGAGGCTCGATTACGCGTTCAAAGCACAGAGCAAGCTGTTCCGGGTCGAGCCGACGATGCGCTGAGGGCACTAACGCGCCAGATTCTCAGCAAGGCCTCTCCCTACCCTCGCGTGTAAGAGAGAACATGAGGTTCTTCCTAGCAACCACCTTTCTGGGCCTGTCAATGGCCCACGCGTTCATGCC
>JBCDHN010000282.1:0-5059 GCA_038749915.1 Verrucomicrobiota bacterium
CCCAAGATAGCGATTGATTTGCTGAGAGCGGGCGCGGCGGTTGTCACCACTGGAGATCACGTCTGGGATCAGCTGGATTTGATTCCATACCTGCCGACCGAGCCGCGCGTGTTGCGGCCGATCAATTATCCGGCCAACACCCCGGGATTTGGATCGGTCGTTCTCGAAACCAAGAAAGGAAAGGTTGGGGTCATCAACGCGCAGGGGCGAACCTTCATGCGGCAGGAATTGGAGAATCCGTTTTTGATGGTTCAGGAAGAGGTGGCCAGGTTGAGGGAGGAAACCTCGATCATTTTTGTCGATTTTCATGCGGAAACAACCAGCGAGAAGCATGCCATGGGGCGTCATCTGGACGGGACGGTTTCAGCACTGGTCGGCACTCATACTCATGTGCAAACCGCGGACGAGCAGGTCTTTCCGGGTGGGACCGCATTTCTCTGTGATGCTGGGATGTGTGGCTCGGCGGATTCGGTGATCGGTTCGACCCCGGAGTCTGTGCTGAAGCGATTCGTCACCTCGATGCCGACGAAGTTCGTGCTCGCCAAGTCCAGTGTTCGTCTTCACGGAGCGATTATTGACGTTGATGAAGCGACCGGGAAAGCGGAGAAGATCGAGCGGTTTGCGGAGGACTACGACCAGCCTTCCTGAAGCTGAAAGCCGGTTGCGAAGCAGGGGCTGGGTGGCCCAATCGGATGAGGCGGATTTTGTCCAGAAAAAACCCAACGGATCTTTTTGACAGAATTAGGCAACCGTATAATATGCCCTCCGCTCTGGAAGCTGTGTTTTCAAACGAGTGACCGTTTCAAACCTTTGGGACACGATCTCGCGAGAAGCCGGTCTACAGGCTGACAGGGGTCTCAGCACCTCATCCGTGTGGCCTCTGTTCGAAGCTAAGGCTCTTGTAGCTCAGTGGTAGAGCACTTCCTTGGTAAGGAAGAGGTCTCGGGTTCAAATCCCGACAAGAGCTCCTGTTACCATATCAATTACTAAATCCTACTGAATTAAACAACCAAACCGGTCGCTCCGTTACCCATTGAACTAACGTCTGCGCCCATCGAACTCTACCCTCTCTTACGAGACCCACGCAAAATGGCTAAGGAAGCATTTGAACGTAATAAACCGCACGTGAACGTCGGAACCATCGGTCACGTCGACCACGGAAAAACCACCCTCACGGCTGCGATCTGTCACACTTTGGCAGAGCTTGGTTTCGCTGAGAAGAAGGACTATGACGAAATCGATGCTGCGCCTGAGGAAAAGGAGCGCGGAATCACCATCTCCACCGCCCACGTCGAATACGAGACCGACAATCGTCACTATGCTCACGTCGATTGCCCCGGTCACGCTGACTATGTGAAGAACATGATCACCGGTGCTGCACAGATGGACGGAGCAATCCTTGTTTGTAGCGCGGCTGATGGCCCCATGCCTCAGACCCGGGAGCACATCCTTCTTGCTCGTCAGGTCGGTGTTCCTGCGATCGTTGTTTTCTTGAACAAGGTTGATCAGGTCGATGACGAGGAGCTTCTCGAACTGGTTGAGATCGAGGTTCGTGATCTGTTGAGCCAATACGAATTCCCTGGAGACGACATTCCAGTGGTCATGGGATCTGCTCTCAAGGCACTTGAGGGAGATGATACACAGAAAGAGAACATCAAGAAGCTGATGGCTGCAGTTGATGACTACATCCCACAGCCGGATCGCCCCGTTGATCAAGACTTCCTGATGCCAGTTGAGGACGTATTCTCGATTGAAGGACGCGGAACGGTTGCGACCGGTCGGGTCGAGCGAGGAATCATCAAAAAGATGGAAGAAGTCGAAATCGTTGGAATTCGCGACACGCAGAAGACCACCGTTACGGATATCGAGATGTTCCGAAAGCTTCTCGACGAAGGTCGTGCAGGTGACAACGTTGGTCTGCTCCTTCGTGGAACCAAAAAGGACGACATTGAGCGCGGTCAGGTGATTGCCAAGCCTGGTTCCATCACTCCTCACCGCAAGTTCAATGCCGAGGTGTATGTGTTGAGCAAGGACGAAGGTGGACGCCACACTCCGTTCTTCAGCAACTACCGTCCCCAGTTTTATTTCCGGACCACCGACGTGACCGGCAGCATCAAGCTTCCTGATGGAGTTGAGATGGTGATGCCTGGTGACAATGTCACGATGGAAGTTGAGTTGATCACTCCGATTGCGATGGAGAAGACGATTCGCTTCGCGATTCGTGAAGGCGGCCGCACCGTTGGTGCAGGTCGTGTCGCTGACATTTTGGACTAGGTTCGGCCCCGCCGAATTCTAATCCAACCCGGATTGAATTTTGCGCAGCGCGGTGGGTGAATGCCCGCCGCGCTCGCTGACTCTAGAGGCATCGCCTTTAGATCCAGAACATTGTAAAAACCTGAGAGCATGCTACTTTTTGAGCGTTCTCTCGAATTGATGAAGAATTTAGATAAAAGGGTAGTAGCTCAATTGGTAGAGTAGTGGTCTCCAAAACCATTGGTTGTGGGTTCGAGTCCCGCCTGCCCTGCCACTTTGACACAAGTCCCGTTTAACCGAGAGAAATATGGTCCGCCGCATCCAAAAATACATTGGCGAAGTCAAGACTGAGCTCTACAAAGCCACTTGGCCTTGGGATCCCAAGGAAAAGGGCATGAAGAAGTATAAGGAATTGATTGATTCGACCATTGTGGTTCTCATCGCGATGATTCTCCTGGGTGGGTATGTCGCATTCGGAGACTTGATTTTGATCAATGTAATGAAGCTCCTCACGCGTGGGCTTCCGGACGGCGACGTCGGATAGAATCGGAAATTTTATTGTTTAGTCATGGCACTCGTTCCAGCTCCAGAAGATCAATGGTATGTCGTTCACGTTTTGTCCGGCCAGGAACAAAATGTGGTCAACAGTCTGAACCGTCGTATCGAATCGGACGAAATGTCTGACGTTATCTTTCAGGTGCTCGTGCCGACGGAACGCGTCTCTGAGGTGAAGAAAGGGAAGAAGACGGAGACAACTCGAAAATTCTATCCCGGCTACATCATTGTGAACATGCACCTCTACAATGATGACTTTCATACCATGGTGGAGCGGACTTGGTACTTCATTCAGGAGACGCCAGGTGTGATCAACTTTGCTGGAGGGAAGGATCGACCATTTCCCATGCGGAAGTCCGAGGTTGAGCAAATGAAGGCTCAAATCGAAGCGAGCGAAGATGGCGCCGTTCCCAAGGTTCAGTTCGAAATTGGAGAAACCGTCAAGGTCGCTGATGGGCCTTTCGAAAGTCAGAATGGAACGGTCGAGGAGATCGACCTCGAGAAAGGGAAGCTCCAGGTCACCGTTGAAGTATTTGGGAGACCGACTCCCGTTGAATTGGAATTTTGGCAGGTTGAACGGATTCAGTAACTGCCCCCAAAACAGAATCGAGAACACTCTTTAGAAACTTAGAATCATGGCCAAAGAAGTCATCAAACAAATCAAGCTGCAGATCCCTGCTGGCCAAGCCAACCCTTCGCCTCCGGTGGGACCTGCCCTGGGTCAGGCTGGCGTCAACATCATGGGATTCTGTAAGGAGTTTAACGCCGCGACTCAGGCGCAGTCCGGCAACCTGCTTCCGACCGTGATCACGGTTTACAAGGATCAGAGCTTTTCCTTCATCACCAAGCAGCCACCCGCAGCCGTTCTCCTGAAGAAGGCCGCGAACATTGCGTCCGGCTCCGGAGAACCTCACAAAAACAAGGTCGCGCAGCTGTCGAAAGACAAGTTGATGGAAGTGGTGAAGATGAAGATTGAGGATCTCAACACAGACGATGAAGAAGCCGCAGCCCGCGTCTTGGCCGGAACGGCTCGTCAGATGGGGATTGAGATTGTTGACTAAGACTGTCTAACAACAACCGCAGGAGGGCGCCGATTTTACGGGTCCGTTCGAACTGCACCAAACAAATGCCTAAAAAACGAAGTAAACGATATGCGAAGGCCGCCGAGATGGTGGACTTCAAGAAGCAATACACTCTGGATGACGCGGTGGAGGTGATCAAAAAGTTCCCCGCTCCCAAGTTCGACCAGAGCATCACGATCAATTTCAAGCTGGGAGTTGATCCGCGGAAATCCGATCAAATGGTGCGCGGAACTTGTGCGCTTCCTCATGGAAGTGGTAAGGAAGTCAGGGTATTGGTCTTTGCTGAGGGCGAGGCCGCCATCGCAGCGAAAAACGCTGGAGCTGAGTTTGTCGGTTATGAGGACCTCCTCAAGAAAGTGAAAGGCGGGTTCACGGAGTTCGATGTTGCCATCGCAACGCCAGCCGCCATGGCAGAGGTGAGAAAGCTCGGACGGGTTCTCGGACCACGAGGTCTCATGCCGAATCCGAAGACTGGAACCGTTACCGACGATACCGCAAGCGCGATCCAGGAAGTGAAAGCTGGTCGGGTTGATTTCAAGATTGATCGCAACTCGAACGTCTCGGTTCCCGTCGGGAAAGTCTCTTTCGAGCCCACCCAATTGGTCGATAATACGAAAGCGGTGATCGATGCGATTTCTTCCGCGAAGCCGGCTTCAGCCAAGGGCGTTTTCGTCCAGGCGATGACGCTCGCAGCCACCATGTCACCGGGAGTCGCCGTCGATTCCAGTGGGTTGATCAAAGTAACAGTCTAATTTAGGAACGGAGAACTACGATGAGTGATACCCAAACAGCGGAACAACCGCGGAACGCCGACAAAACGACGATCATTGATGCAATCTTTGAAGACATCAATGGATCGCCATTTGTGATCCTGACCGAATATACCGGCATTACAGTTGATCAATTTGGTGAGTTGCGGAAGCGCCTCCGGGCAACCGGTTCAAAGTGCCAGGTAGCCAAGAACACGTTTGTTCGTCAGGCGTTGAGAAGCGCAGATGCCCCCAGCGAGATTGAGGAAAGCCTGAAAGGGCAGACCGCGATCGTGACCGGAGAGCAGGATATCTGCGCTGCGGCCAAGGTGCTGAAAGAATTTGCGGAGGAGTTCGAGAAGCCGGAGCTGAAGTCCGGAATTCTTGACGGAAAGTACATCAGCGAAAACGAGATTCGCG
>JBCDHN010000283.1:0-5035 GCA_038749915.1 Verrucomicrobiota bacterium
CGGCGACGGAAGGATCAATAAAGTCAATCAGTTCTTCGCACCAAGTCCGCTTTCGAACATCCATCAAACCGGTTCCCGAGGCATCCCCATATTCCATTCGCAACTCACCGGTGAGCCAGAAATTGATGTAGTCGTGAGGAAGCAACACATGCTTGGTGGCTGCGAAATTCTCGGGCTCGTTCTGCTTGAGCCAGGCGATTTTGGGTGCGGTATAACCGGGCAGCATTGCATTGCCGCATTTCTCGATCAGTCCGGACACTCCTCCGAAGGCATCCTCAAATTGAGCACATTGCTCAACCGTTGAAGTATCACACCACAGTTTTGCCGGACGAATGACGTTCTTGTTTTCATCAAGCACGACCAAACCATGCTGTTGGCCACTGACACCGATTCCCCGCACTTCCGCTTTTCGCTCCCCAAGTTGGGAGAGGCAGCTGGACATGGTTTTCTCGCAAGCGTCGATCCAGGCCTTGGGATCCTGCTCAAGATGCCCTTCGGGAAGTCCCGGGATCAGATCGTAGGCTTCCTGTGCTTCGGCAACGATGCTGCCGGATTCCGCATCCAGAGCGATGCATTTCGTGCTTTGGGTTCCGCTGTCGATTCCAAGGAAGATCATGGCGGAATCTGTGATGTTGATGGTGTTTTTCCACTGATTTCGGCAAAACCACCAAGAATCGGGCTCAGTCTCAACGAAGAGATCCCACCTTGACCGGAGCCAAAGTGGGATCTGCAGGAGTCTCAGGAGTAAATTACTCAGCCAGTCGGACGCGAAGTTCGCCAGAGCTGATGTCGAGAACTTCAATGCCCGCTACAATTTGGCGGAAGAACTCGTATTCTGACTCGAGGCCAGCCAAGAGGTTTTCTCCCTTGGGAATTCCGACCAGTTCAAGCCATGCAGTTGGCATTGGGACGCCGGCGATGTTGACGTCGCGAATGGTTAAGTCCATGCTGCCACCGGGTGATTTCTGAAGGGCGAGATCCAGGCTTAACCGCAGTGACTTTCCGCCGACCAGAGCCACCTGCTCGTCCACGGGTTGGATGTACTGAATGTCAATGTAGCCGGGTTTGAAAAAGACTTTGACCCGTTCTCCCAGGTTGCTGTTGTGATTCAGCATTCCATTGATCTCGCGTTCGGTAAGGCGCAAGGTCCTCGGATCGCTCGGATCTGGTGGTGCCGGAGCATTGGTGCCCTCGGGCTGAATCAGGGTGACCTGATTGGTCTCAACAAGGAAACCTGGCTGCTCGGAGCCTTCCGCACCAGATCCCGCTTCCTCGAGCGCCTCCATTTTTGCTTCGAGAAGGAGTTGTTCCTGCGGAGTCAGATTCGTGGCTGCGATGTGGGCCTGAAAGTAGTAGCGATAGGCGAGGTAGCCCGTGGCCATGAGGACTACGAGCACTCCGAGGGTAATCCAGAGCCATAGTAGTTTTGGAGCTGTTTTGGCTGGCTGTTCAAAAAGCGGGGCTTCACCGAGCGGTTCTTCGGAAGCCGCAAAGGGGAGGGAGGATGGAGGATTTGGGGAAAGGATGGATTGTTCACTCATGATACTTCCTGTAAGTTTGGTTGGTTATTGATCGCCGCCAGCACGGCCTTTTGTTCAAAGCATGAGACTTTTCAAAAGAAAGTTGCGCTGGTATAAAAGCCCGAAGCGTTTGTAACGCCCGACAACTGTAGATTCTTTTGTGAAGTTGAAACGAACTCCCCGCGTAATCCCCTTCGTCGTATTCACACTGTGTTTGGGCCTTGGTTGGGCGAACGGAGAATCCTCAAGGTATGTCGCGGTGAAGGCTCTACCGACTCTTCCCGAACGAGAATTTCGCGGGGTCTGGGTCACCACGGTTCACAACGTGGACTGGCCAAGCAAGCCCGGGCTTCCCATGGAAGAGCAGCAGGAGGAATTCATCGCGCTCCTCGACCGATGCGTCGAATTGAATTTGAATGCGGTGGTTCTCCAAATCCGTTCGCAGTGTGACACCATCTGGCCCTCGAAAATTGAACCATGGTGTCCCTGGTTTACTGGCACGATGGGAACGGATCCCGGTTATGACCCTCTTGCCTTTGCTCTGAAGGAGACTCACCGGAGGGGCCTCGAGCTTCATGCATGGCTCAATCCGTTTCGAGTCATCAACTCAAAATATGTAAACCCTTCGGAAACGCATCTGGCGGTATCCCACAAGAAATCACTTCGCTATTATGGCGACAAAATCTGGTTGGAACCCACTCAGGAATTTGCCCGGCAACGAGTGAAGAAAGTGGTCAAGGAAGTCCTCACCAAGTACGATGTCGATGCGATTCACCTGGATGATTATTTCTATCCATACCCTATCAAAGACAAAAAGGGTGAATGGACTCAATTTAATGATTACTACAGCTGGTTAGCCTACAAGGAATCCGGAGGGTTGTTGTCGAAGGGCGACTGGCGGCGAGAACACGTCAACGACTTTGTCCGGGATCTGAGGGCCGAGGTGAAGAGGATCAAGCCCTGGGTCAAGTTTGGGATCAGCCCGTTTGGAATTTATAGCCCCGGATATCCTGAACAGGTCAAAGCGGGATTGGATACCTACGAGTCGCTCTATACAGATGTGCTTCTCTGGTGGCAGGAAGGTTGGGTGGACTATCTGGCTCCCCAACTTTACTGGGATACCACCCATCCTCAGCTTGGCTTTGCTGGTCTCTATGATTGGTGGCGCGATGAGAATGTCGTGCAGCGACATCTTTGGCCGGGAATTGCCACCTACCGAATCAAGACCGAGCAACGCTCCGCCAAGGAGTCATTGCGACAAATTGAGATCGCTCGCAAACATAACAATCTCCCCTATGGAACGGGTCACCTTCATTTCAGCATGAATGCGTTGATGGAAAATGTTTCAAACGTGAACGGCATTCTGAAAGGCGGAGCCTACGACGAAATCGCACTCGTTCCGGAGAGCCCGTGGCTCGTTCGCAAAAAACCTCCCGTGATCAACGCCTCAATCGAATCCAGGCAGGAGACCAATCAGCTGAACGTTTCGTTTGGTCCGAAGGAAGAGAATTTCCGCTGGTGGCTGATTCAGGTATTGGAAAAGGGCGAGTGGAAGACCCTGAGGGTTCTCCCCAGAACTGCCACCTCCTACAAAATGGAAACCATTCCATCCATGATTGCGGTAACGCCGATGGGCCTCGCGGGTGAGCTCGGTAAAGCGGTCGTTTTCGAGCGTCAGGAGTAGGACAAAGAAAAAAGCGGAGGGCATGCCCCATACATGCACCTCCGCCCTATCCCATTATGAAAGTAATTGGGTAATCGGCTTACCCTCCGGGATGATCTTTCTTGTCCGTAGATCTTCCTTGTGTCCTGCGATCATGAAGGGCCTTCCCGAAGGCGAGAAAACCACTTCATCAATCGACATGCCGCAGGCAGAGGCAATCGTGGCGTTGAAGTCCTTTTGTTCCACGAGATCGTCTTTTGCGGCATACCCTTTATCATCGGAAACACCATAGCTTTGTCCGCCGGCAATTCCGCCGCCGGCCAGCATCCCGGAAAAACAGAGGGAGTGGTGATCTCGTCCTCCATTCTCGTTGATTCGTGGGGTTCTTCCAAACTCGGTGGTGAGGACGAGAAGCGTCTCTTCGAACAGTCCCTCAGCTTTGAGATCGTCGATCAAGGCCGCGATTGCCTTGTCAATATCACCAGCTCGCTGAGGGATGGCATTCCAGAGATCATTGTGCATGTCCCAACCTCCCTTGACGACTTCAACGTAACGAATGCCCTGTTTCACCAAGCGCTTGGCAAGAAGAAGGCCCTGGCCAAAACGGTCCTGACCATACCTTGCTCTGGTCGATTCCGACTCCTGGTTGAGATCAAAGACATCCAACTCATCACTCTTCATCAACTGCATGGTGTCGTCATAGAACTGATTGTAGGCCAGGACGGAATTGGTTTTGAAACGACTGGTGAAAGACTGATTAAACTTCTCCAGCGCCGCCAAACGGTTCTGAAACCGGGCTTCATCAACCTCTTGATGACGAATAGAATCCGGGAGACCTGCAGTCGGGCTTCCGAGCGGAAGAGGAGAATAGGTTGGCCCAAGAAAACCCGCTCCCGGATGCCCTCCGCCGCCACCTATGACCACCGAGTTGGGTAGCGTATCATGGGATTTACCGAGAAGCCGTTGCGCCCACGCACCCAGACAAGGATGGGAAATGGATGCCCGCTTTTGATAGCTGGTCCGCATCCAGTAGGATGCGCCTTGGTGGTCCGCAGTCTTCTGCATCAGGGTTCGAACCACCGCTATATCTTTGAACCGTTTCGCCAGCTCTGGAATGTATTCACCAAGGTATTCCCCGGAAACAGGGGTGGGGGCGACTCCAGTTTGCCCGCCGGTCTCTGTCCCTGGTTTCGGATCAAAGGTGTCGATGTGGGTCATGCCGCCGGACATGTACATATAAATGATATTCTTGGCCTTGCCGGTGCCAGCTTGCGCCAGAGCATTTTCCGCAGCGGGAAGGAGACTGACGCCCAGCGCGGTCTTGGCGGAGCGCTCAACAAACTGGCGACGCGAAAGCGAATCGAGACGGTAGACAGGGGATTTCATCGTGGAGCGGGTTGGAGTTTGGATAAGAATCTGCACCCATCGTCGCAGATCGAAGTTTGCGAACTCAGCCTGGATTGGAGTTTCCAGTGCAAATATTGCCATTTCAGGTCACAACCGGGTTGAATGTCCCCGTCACCTCTCTAAGGGGTCACCCATGGCCAAGACCGGATATGACTACGCCCCAACCTCCCAAACACTACCTCCTGTTGTGCAGCCCGGGGAGTTCCACTTCTCCGTAGCCGGGTTGGATCATGGTCACATCTACGGTCAGACCAATGGCCTCAAGGATGCGGGGGCGACGCTGAAATACGTGTGGGACTCCGATCCCGAAAAAGTCTCGGAATTCATCGAAAAGAATCCTGAAGCGACTGCGGCTGACTCCCTCTCGCAAATTCTGGAGGACGAGGATACTCAAATGGTGGCCAACGCCTCCATTCCCTGTGACCGTGCGCCCATGGGGATTCAG
>JBCDHN010000284.1:0-5024 GCA_038749915.1 Verrucomicrobiota bacterium
AATCGACCCACAGTCCGGACCAGGCGCGGGCGGCCTCACAGGAACCGGGGATCGATTACATTGGTTTCGGCCCGATTTTCGCGACGCCGACCAAGCCCGATTATGTGCCGATCGGGAAAGCGGACATCGCCCAGGTGCACGAAGAAGTGGGGCTTCCCATTTTCTGCATTGGAGGAATCAAACGAGAAAATGCGCCCGAAATCTTGCAAGCCGGAGCAAAACGCCTAGTGATCGTTTCCGGCATCCTCCAAGCCGAAAATATCCCGGCATACGTTCGGGATGTTCAGACTCTCCTTCAATCAACACGCTAACTCCTCTCTCACATCCATGTCCGTTTTAGTCGCTGGTTCCGTTGGAATCGACCACATCAAAACTCCTCACGATGAAGCTCCCAATCTTCTGGGTGGGTCCGCTTCCTACGCCGCCACCAGTGCGAGCTTCTCCAGTCCGGTGCATCTGGTCAGTATTGTGGGAAAGGATTTTCCGGAGGAGCACGTCGCCTTCTTCAAATCGCGGAATATCAGCGTCGATGGAGTGGAGTTTGCTGATGGAGAGACCTTCCGCTGGACCGGCGAGTATTCCGAGGACTGGAATGATCGGGAAACGCTGGAAGTGGATTTGAACGTGCTGGAGCACTACAATCCGAAGCTGACGGAAAGCTATCGCGATTCACGGATCATTCTATTGGCCAACGCTGGTCCGGACACGCAGTTGAAAGTGTTGGAACAGGCGAATGATCCGGTCTTTTCGATCGCCGATACCATGGATCTCTGGATCACGGTGATGCGTGATCAGCTCACCGAGCTGCTTGTAAAGATCGACATGCTGGTCCTCAACGATAGCGAGGCAAAACAGTTGACGGAAACCAGCAATCTTGTGATCGCCGGGGAGAAGATGCTCGCGATGGGGCCCAAGTTTGTGATTCTCAAAAAGGGTGAGCACGGCGCGCTACTCTTCAGTCAAACCGGCGACTTCTTTACGATTGGGGCCTATCCTCTGAAGTCGGTGCATGACCCGACCGGGGCGGGCGATACTTTCGTTGGTGGAATTGCCGGGCATCTCGCAGCGACCGGCAAGAGTGAGATCGGTTTTGAGGAATTGGCGGAGGGAATTCTCCACGGGACGATCATGGCTAGCTATACCTGCGAGCAATTCGGGCTTCGCAGTCTTCAGTCGATCTCCGAGGACGAGCTGAACGCCCGCAAGGATGAGTTTCGGCGCTACTGTCGCATCGCTCATCCCGGAGGGTAATGCGGAACCATTCCTCAACGCAGGTATCGGGGGTCTCCCGGCCCGCGCAATTCAGCGTTCCGATTGCGCGGGCCAGGAGACCCGCGATACGAACAACAGGGAGGCTCTACACAAAGGGTTTTTTCACGACTTCGGCTTCGAAACACTTCCCGCGGACTTCCAGCTCAAGCTGGGTTCCAACCTTGGCATGGTTCGGAGGCACATAGCCCATGCCGATTCCAGTGCCGAGACTGGGGGAAAGCGTCCCGCTGGAAAGCGTCCCGATCGATTCGCCGTCCGCCTGGATCCCATAGCCGGGACGCGGTGGAGGGCCTTTCGCCATCGCTTTGATTGCAACCAAACGTCTTTCAGGTCCATCCGCTTTCTGGCGGGCCAAGACATCGCGTCCGAGAAAGTCGCCTTTGTCGAAATCGACGAAAAAGCCGAGCCCGGCCTCGATTGGAGTATGGTTTGGCGAGAGGTCGTTCCCATTCAATGGATAACACTTTTCAAGCCGAAGCGAGTCCCGGGCTCCCAATCCACAGGGCTTTGCCCCGGCCTCAACGGCGCGTTCCCACCAGGCGACAGCGGTCTCTGTTGAGCAAAATAGCTCAAAACCGTCCTCTCCGGTGTAGCCGGTCCGGCAAACCACAATCTCATTGCCCTCCGTTGTTTCGATCTTGGTAATTCCAAATCTCTCGGGCAATTCGAAAGTGCCAGCGACCATGTCTTTAAAAGCGGAAACGGAATCGGGACCCTGAATCGCCATTCCTGCAAACCCCCTACTCTCGTCAACCAACTCGATCCGTGTGCTTCGATCCAGGTGATCGTAGAGCCATTCATGGTCTTCCGCTGTGCGCGAGGCGTTCACCACGAGAAAAAACTCATCTTCCCGGGTTCGATACACAATGAGGTCGTCGATCACTCCGCCCTGTTCGTTGAGCATCAACGTGTATTGGCCTTCTCCGATCCCGAGTTTCGAGACGTCATTGGTGAGGAGGCTGTTGAGCCAATCCGTGGTCCGGTTCCCATCACCGCGAATCGTGATTTGGCCCATGTGAGAGATGTCAAAGATGCCGAGCTTTTCGCGAACAGCGCGGTGCTCGGCCAAAATACCATCGTATTGAATCGGCATGAGCCATCCCGCAAAAGGGACCATTCTGGCGCCCAATTTTAGGTGAGCAGGCTCAAGAGGAGAGTGTTTCACATCGCTATCCATCGTCGTGGCCTACCGGAAACCGATGAAACTCCCGGCGCAACGCGAATTTTGTCCCGGAACGGTGAGTTTCCGGCTTGCTCCGGTGCCGACTTCCTGCCAGTGGTAGCGAGCGCTTCTTTCATGGCCCGATCTACCCCTCGCATAGGACTCGTTCGCCGCAGTCACTCCGGAACAGGAGGCGACGAGCGCTACCTATCCCGTTTTGCCGTGACCCTCAAAAATCGCGGCTACGAAACGGTGCTTTTTACGAGTGAGGCCTGGCCCGAAGCCAAGCATTTTGCACAGATTATTCGCCTGCCTGATCGTGGGCCGATCGCCTTTGCCAACGCACTCAGGAAGGCCGATTATCGTGCTTACTGCGATATCCTCTTCAGCTTTGAGCGCGTCTGGGAATGTGATTACTATCGGGCCGGGGATGGGGTGCACCAAGCCTGGTTGGATCGCATTCATGCTCACGAAGGCCCTTACCGCCCTTCAAGCAGAGGATCGGGTTCCAAAAATGCCCAATTGATCAAACTGGAGAATGAGCTCTTCAAGCCGAACTCTAAATCGGTGATCATTACGAGTTCGGAATTCGTCAGGCATGAGATTTTGCAATACTACGGCAAAGCATCCGAGCAAATCCATATCATCTACAACGGTTACAAGCCCCCGGCCAAAAAGGGGGATCCTCGCAATGAGATCCGAAAAAAGCTGGGGGTGGATGATCATGCCTTGATGTTGCTTTTCTCTGGATCAGGATGGGAGCGAAAGGGGCTGGCCTACGCAATCAAGGCTGCGGCTTTGCTCCAGCATGAAGGCGTGCGGCTTTTTGTGACCGGAAAAGGAAAGAGTCGCGGAATGCCGCGAGGGCCGGTGACCTATCTCGATCAAGTCGAGGATATTTCCCAGTATTACGATGCGGCGGATCTGTTCATTTTACCGACGTTGTATGATCCATTCTCCAACGCCTGTCTTGAGGCGGCCAGCTCGGGGCTTCCGGTCATCACCACCACGGCCAACGGATTCGCCGAATTAATGGTCCCGTCCCAACATGGCGAAGTGGTGGAAGACCCTGCTGACGTGGAAAAGCTGGGTGAGGCGATCATCAACTGGTTGAGTCCCGAGAAACGCAACAAAACGCGAGACCAGATACAAACCTGGGCGAGAGGATTCAGCATTAAGGAGAACGTCGATAAAACGCTGGATGTGATTCTCGCGGGGACCTAGGAATTTCGAATCCTTGCCGTTTAATCGGGTAATCCGAACAGGTAAAAGCCAAACCCCATCGTCGATCGTCCCCAGCGCAGATAGCCCTCGCTCCATCGGCGAATACGTTCGAGTTCCTTGCCGGTTTTTGAGTCTTCCGGATGCAGGGAAAGCTCTTTTTCGAGGGCTCTCCGGTGTTCCCACTCGAAGTCGTCCCATTCATCGTCGCTGCTGACCGATGCATGAAGCGGACGCAGTCCACACTGTTCTCCAAAAGCGACATTCTCCGCATGGCTCCGATAGATGCCAACCGGTTCACCGAGCAACTCGAGGTATTCGAGAGCAGGAGGCTGTTTCCAATATCCTTCTCCAATCAACATTCGACCTCCGGGGCGGACCAGGCGCGTCAGCTCTCGAACGGTATTGGGATACGCTTCGTCTCCCCTTCCGAAGGCATGCGTGGCCCCCAGGCAGATCGCGAGATCAAACGAGTCCGGGTCGAGTTTGGTCGAGGTCAGATCAGTTTTCCGGAATTCGCAGTGTTTCGGATGATCAAGTCTCGCTTCGGCGGTTGAGCGAGCAGTTTTGAGCGAAGGCTCATCCACATCAATTCCAAGGCCCGCGCAATTGTAGACCTCGAGCACCCGAATCAGAAATTCGCCCTGCCCGCAGCCTGCATCCAAGATGTGGTTGGACGGATTCAGCTCCAACAAACGAAGAAGGCGGTCCGCCTTTTCAGAGCTGATTGGATTGTTGAATACCATGATCGATTGTCCTTCAGACTCAGCTACCCCAACTTTAAGCCAGGAAACAGAAGAATTCCTTTCCACCGGTTTGAAAGGCGTGATTCAGGCTTTGCGCTCACCGAGCGCAGTGATGAAACGGCCGAACCGGGATTGAACCGGGGCCGACTTCGGCTTAAAGCTATTGGGGAAGCCCTGCATGACGGAAAACATTCAAAGCTCTTTGATTTTCAATCCCAGCACACCAGTTCTGGTGTTCGGGATTCTTCTGATCGTCGCGGCAACCTTCCTTTGCGCCTGGGCCTGGAAACGCAGTGGATGGGCGCGGGGCGTCGGTTTTCTGGAGGGGTTGCGGTTTTTGATCATTCTCTTGGTGGTTTTGACACTCTTCCAGCCGGAATGGAGGGAACTGACGCGCCCTGATTCGAAACCGACCGTCGCGGTTTTGTGGGACCAATCAGGAAGTATGGAAACCGTCGATGTGATCGATCCGGACGGGAACGGTCAAAAGCCCCAAAAGCGATCCAAAGCGATTGCGCCACTGCTCGAAGAGCGGGCTTGGTGGCCTCTCGGAAACAGCGTTCGAACCGTGATCGAGCCCTTTTCTTCGGACATGGATCCGGCCTGGGAAGGGACGGATCTCC
>JBCDHN010000285.1:0-5012 GCA_038749915.1 Verrucomicrobiota bacterium
AACTTGACCTCAAACGTCAGTTCGAAATTGGCAAACGTCTGCTCGCTGCAGAGAAAGGTGTTGGGACTGCTTTTAATCGTGGTGCCGACAATCGTCCCTGCTTCTACTTTGAAGGTGGCAAATCCACTCTTGGGGCTCCAGCCTTCTTCAATGGTCAGGCCGTCAAAGAGAACCTGCCATCCCTCAGCGATTTGGTCTTCGCTCAGAGTGTTGTCTTCCGCCAATGTGAGTTGAAGACACAGGATGCTGGTGAGGAAATGGAAAATGGTAGGTTTCATGACTTGTGAGTTTTTTTGATGGGGGCCGTGACCATAGAAGGCGAGTCCTTCAGGTCAAACCAGCTTTTCCCAAACCCGCGTTGCAATCGTTCCTCGAAGAATCGCGCCACCCCAGCATGCTGCACAACGCCGCTGTGTCCTCAGGACTGGTGAGTGAAATCCCAACCGTCACGGCTTGCTTCATTCGTTACGCTGCGGTCGACTAGGGTGCGTTCGAAAAACAGGGTGAGTCGGCCTGCGAGTGATTTTTCCCGACAGGGAGCGATGACTTGAGGCGGCGATGAGTTTCCTCACAAAGCCTCAAGTCGCGGTTCCTGCGGGAGAAAGCACCGCATCGCCAATTGATGCGAAGCGAAGAATCCTTTGGATTTTTCTTTCAAAACGGGCGGTCGCCATGTTTTTCGAACGCACCCTAATACTTCGGATTGTAAATCAACGAGCTGCCATCCAATTCCAGATACGTCTTCGCCTTTTCCACCGACTCTGCGTCCATGCCTTCGAGCGAAAACGTTGCTCCCGTGAACACCCCTTCCGGGGCGGTTCCGCCGGCGATGACAAGAGTAAGGGTAGCGTCCAAATCGCCGGGAACGACCAGGGAAACTCCACCTGCTTGAGCGGACTGCGCCATGGAGACGATTTGCTGGGCATTGACTCGGTTTCGGGCCTGGTCAGTGCGCTCCCTCGTTACCTTCGTGTAAGGCACTACCACGATCGCAGTAAGGATCCCCATGATGGAGACCACCACTAGCATCTCCACCAGGCTGAGGGCCTTTGTTGTCTCCGCGCTTGGGTCCAAGTTCCTTGGTTTCATATTGCCAGAAACTGACAATATTTATGGTAATTACAAGCACGAAACTCACTTATTTTCAGCGACTCATGAACGCACTGTTCTAATGAATACTCACTGTTTGCGAAACGCATTCATCTCTTTGAGGAGACGCTCCACAACTTCAGGACTGCTCGCCGCAAGGTTGGTCGTTTCGCTCAAATCCGCCTCCAAATCGAAAAGCAGCGGGGGATTGTGCTTCACCATGGGTTCGCGCTTACGCGTGTCAGGATCCGAAGATCGGTCTTTGGTTGCCATGTGAATCTTGAGATTGCCAGAGCGAAACGCGTTGCCGAAATACCACTGCGTCCGTGGACTCGCCTCCCCTCTCAACAAGACACCAGTGAGATCCTGAGACATGTATCCGGGTTTCTCCTTCGGCTCATCGCCCTCAACCAATGAGGCAAACGTTGCATACAAATCCAGATTCACCGCCATCCCACTGACCTCGCCCGGCTCAATCGTTCCCGGCCAGTGAAAAATACCCGGTACGCGAAAACCACCTTCCCATGAAGTTCCTTTTTCTCCACGCAGCGGCTTGGCCGTTCCGCCATGAGGTCCAAACATGGTCCATGGCCCGTTGTCGCTTGTGAAAATCACCAATGTCTCGTTCTCGATCCCGGCGGTTTTCAAGGCACTCACGACCTGACCGACCGACCAATCAATCTCCTCGATCACGTCGCCGTAACGACCACCCTCACTCTTTCCCTGAAACTCCGGAGCCGCAAAAATCGGCGCATGAGGCATGTTGTGGGCAAGATAGAGAAAAAAGCGCTCGTCCTTCTTTGCTTCGATCCATTTCACAGCTTCCTCGGTGTACCGCTTGGTGAGCAGCTCCTGATTCACCGGATGTTCGATGACTTCCCGTCCTTGAATCAAGGGAACCGGGAAGGAGAACTTGTCACAGTTATCGAAAACTTCGCGAGTTTGCCTTTTTCCGGCTGGTGCCGGAACATCGTTGCTCCCGGGAGTTCCGTAGTGATAATCAAAGCCACATTCGAGGGGATGCATCGGGCTTGTGGTGAAGTCTTTCGGGTAGCCAGCCAGGTGCCATTTGCCGAGGATCGCGGTCTCGTAACCCGCACGCTTCAGCATGGCCGGCATCAAGCTTTGCGGCGACGCCGGTAGTTTTTCCTGACCGAGCATTCCCGGGTGGCGCCCGCTCATCAACCCGGTTCGACTCGGCACACAGGTTGAACCCGAGGCATAGAAGCTGGTCCAGCGCTGGCCGTTAGCGGCCAGCTGATCGAGATTCGGCGTTTTGATCGTGGTACTGCCGTAACAGCCTAGATCGCCATAACCAAGATCATCGACAAAGATGAGAACGATGTTCGGTTTGAGGGCTTCTGCGGAAAGAGTGGCCGCAGTGAGGAGAAAGAATAGAAGGGTTTTCATGGCAGAGTTGATCACGAAGAATGAGTCGAGAAAATCCAGTTCACAATTGGAATTTGCATGACTGTCTGCTGTCAACACGTCAGAAAGGTGAATTGAGTTGCCTCCCAGACTCCCACCAAAGAGACTATCTCAATGAAAACGCCTTATCTCTTCTTCGTGATGGTCGCTACGGCGATCCTTTCGAGCTGCAGTGCAGTGCTGAGCCCCATGCCTCTCGCCGAAACCACCGCGAAAGATCTTCAGGAAGCGTTGGAGGGAATCTGGGTGGTCGAAGAAGGTGCGATTCACATTGCCTTCAAAGAGGACGGCCGTGGCGACATCGCCTTCATCGAACGAGAGGAGGACGCATTCATCCTGGAGCGAGGAGAGCTGGCTGCCGTTGAATGGGATGATCGAACCTATCTTTCCGTTCGATTTGAGGAGGACGGAGAGATGAATGAGACTTACCACATGGCGGAGTTCAAACTGGACGATGCTGGAAACCTGATCGCCTGGTCAACCCAGGTGGACCACTTCGTCAAAGCGATCAAAGAGGGCAAGCTTGAAGGGACGATCGAGAAATCGAAATACACGATCACCGTGACCCTGAGTTCCGACAGCGCCACCATTCTTGAATTTTTGGACAAGAACCCCGAGGCGGTCGATACCCGCAATCCCGTGATTCTGCGAAAGATCAATTAGTTCAATTTAGTTAGAAATCTGGATATCTTGATCTAACGTGGTCGCCATGAAGGCGCTCGCGATCTCACTTCTATCAATCCTCCAGCTGTCGACCGTCCTCGGCGGCATGACGGCTCGCGAAGCGCTTCAAGTCTTCGAACGCCAAACCAGCAAAGCGACCATTACCCAGACGGTAGCGATCGTTGGTCTTCACGGCTCGGAACAACCTCATCGCTGGCGGTTTCTTGCGCTCGATCCTGAAAACGAAAACCTGCTGCGCGAGTATGTGCTGGAGAACAACACCGTTACCGGCCCAAAGAGTATTCCACGGGTCGCCGGACAAAATTTGCCAAGGACTCCCATCTTTCTGGCGGCGATGAAACTGGATTCCACCGATGTTTACCAAATGGCCGATGACGAGGCGATCGAAGCCGGAGTCAGCTTTGCCAAAGTGAACTACCAGCTCCGTTGGCGGGGCAATGATCCGGAGCCAACCTGGCTTGCGACTCTGCTTTCCGCTGAAAACGCCGCGGTCGGACGAGTCTACATCATGGCAGCAAGTGGCACGGTCGTGCATCGCGACTTTCAAATCGACTGAAAGCAGGTCGGAAAAAGCGTTGGCGGAAGCTCAGGATCGGCGAAAGGATACCGGTATGAGTGATCGAGAAGAACTCCGCGCCAAACTCACGCCCGAACAGTATCGCGTAGCGTGCGAATGCGGCACGGAACCGCCCTTCAACAACGCCTACTGGGATAACAAGGAGGAAGGCATTTACGTCGATGTTATCAGCGGAAAACCCTTGTTCGCGTCCGTTCACAAGTTCGATTCCGGCACTGGCTGGCCCAGTTTTTGGAAAACGATCGATGAAGCCGAAGTGGTTGAAGTCACGGACAACAGCCACGGAATGGTTCGAACCGAAGTCCGCTCCAACACCGGCGACGCCCATTTAGGGCATGTTTTTCCCGACGGACCGCAACCAACAGGGATGCGCTACTGTATCAATTCTGCGTCCCTGCGTTTTATTCCCCGCTCCGAGTTGGAAGCGGAAGGGCTGAAGTCGCTGGAGTCGATGTTCGACGATTGAAATGAAAGTTCTGAATTTTGAGGAAGCCCGGGTTGCGCTTGAGCGACGTTACGAGCCGCTGGAACATGTTGCCAGGACCGTTGGTGAGGTCTTCCAGGCCGTTGGTGAACGAGGCGACGAAGCGCTGATCGAGTTCGAAGAGAAGTTTGACCGTGTCCGCTTCGAGACTCCGGAACGCCTTCGCGTAACCGAAGCCGAACTGAGCGCGGCGGACTCCAGCCTTGATCCAGAAATCGAGGAAGCAATTCGCCTCAGCCGTGAAAACGTGATCGCGTTTGCTGAGAAAAGCATGCGCAAGGATTGGGAGAGCACCAACGCGCAGGGCGTCGAGATCGGCGAAATATTTCAACCGTTTGAACGCGTCGGAATTTATGTTCCCGGCGGTACCGCCCCGCTCGTCTCGACCGTGAACATGACGGTGAGCATCGCGAAAGCTGCCGGATGTCCGGAAATCGTCGTTTGCACGCCTCCCCAGCCTGACGGCAGTATCAATCCGGCGATGTTATATGCTTTGCGCTCGGCCGGTGCGACCGAAATCTACAAACTGGGCGGTGCTCAGGCCATTGCGGCGCTGGCGATGGGAACCAAGACCATTCGCCCCGTTCACAAAATCTATGGCCCTGGCAACGCCTACGTAATGGAAGCAAAACGCCAGGCTTTCGGAGCCGTCGCCATCGATCTCCTACCCGGACCGAGCGAGATTTTGGTCCTGGCTGACGCGACCGGAAACCCGGCCTGGATTGCTGCTGACCTCCTCGCCCAGGCCGA
>JBCDHN010000286.1:0-5009 GCA_038749915.1 Verrucomicrobiota bacterium
AGCGGCTACGCCACGTTCAAGGTCGAAGACGGGACGATTGTCGGCACAACGATCAAAAGCAGCCCCAACACGTTTCTCTGCAGCGAGCAGACGTTTGCCGATTTCGAACTGACGTTTGAGGTCAAGTTCGATCAGTTCTTCAATTCTGGCTGCCAGATCCGTTCCAAGTTGAAGGGCGAACAACATGGTGGTCGGGTCTACGGCCCGCAGGTGGAAATTGAGAAGAGCCCGGGCCAGGCTGGCTTCATTTATGGCGAAGCTGCTGGCGGATGGCAATCACCCGAACCCAAGTCCGAGGATAAAGCCGTCAACACCCACAGCCACTTCAAAAACGAAGGCTGGAATCACTATCGAATTCTCGCTGTCGGCCGCCGAATCCAAACCTGGATTAACGGTCAAATGGTTGCCAATCTCGAATACGACGAGCAGCGCTACAAGGACAACTCCGAGGGGTTTATCGGGCTCCAGGTTCACGGCGTCGGAAACAACGAAACACCGATGAGTGTGCGTTGGAAGAACCTCTACATTCGCCCAATCAAGCCGTCTGGCGAGTGAACTCTACAGGCAGAGTCTGATGCTCAAAACTCCGCATGCCGCGGAGTGCGTGGAAAAGGAATCACATCGCGGATGTTCTCGACGCCGGTGACGAACATCAGCATTCGTTCAAACCCGAGACCAAACCCGGCATGGGGGACCGTTCCGTAGCGCCGAAGGTCGAGATACCACCAGTATTCCTCGGGGCTCAAGCCGTGATGCTCGAGGTTCTTTTCCAACACATCGAGCCGTTCTTCACGCTGACTTCCGCCGATAATCTCTCCGATATGAGGAACAAGAAGGTCCATCGCCGTTACGGTTTCCCGGTCGCCTCCCTCATCATTGCTCCGCATGTAGAAGGGCTTGATTGATTTGGGGTAGTTGAAAACCGTGACCGGGCTCTTGAAATGTTCTTCGCTCAGGAAGTGTTCGTGCTCGCTCTGGAGATTGATGCCCCATTCCACGGGATACTCGAACTTCTGCCCCGATTTCTGAAGAATATCGACCGCGTCGGTGTAGCTGACCCGTTCGAAGGACTTTTCCTGCAACTGTCCGAGCCGGGGAAGCAAACCTTTGTCTACAAACTTGCCGAAAAATCCGAGGTCTTCCTCACAGTTCTCCAGCACGTCATTAACGAGGTATTTGATCATCTCCTCAGCCAGATCCATATCGCCTTCGAGATCGCAAAACGCGATTTCCGGTTCGATCATCCAGAATTCGGCGGCGTGGCGGCTGGTGTTCGAGTTTTCGGCCCGAAACGTGGGGCCAAAGGTGTAGATATTGCTCAGAGCACAGGCAAACGTCTCTCCCTCGAGCTGGCCACTAACGGTCAGATAGGTGGGTTTGCCAAAGAAGTCGAGCTCGCCCGCGTTCTTGGCCGCCATCCCCTTTGCGTCGAGAGTGGTGACGCGAAACATCTCTCCCGCGCCTTCGCAATCGCTCGCCGTGATGATTGGCGTGTGAACGTAAACGAAGTGACGCTCCTGAAAAAACTGGTGGATGGCGTAGGCGAGTCGGCTGCGAACGCGAAAAACGGCACCGAGAAGATTGGTTCGTGGACGCAGGTGGGCGATCTCGCGCAGAAATTCCCGGGAATGGCGTTTTTTCTGGAGTGGATAGGATTCGTCGGAATTCCCGAGAACATCGACCTTGGAGGCTTGGATTTCCCAGGTCTGACCCTTGCCCTGACTCTTGACCATTTTCCCTTCGATCGTAACGGATGCGCCGGTCTGGATGTGGGCGATCTCCGACTCATAATTCGGCAAATCCGCATCGGCAATGATCTGGAGACCGGCAAGGCAAGAGCCATCGTTGATCTCGAGAAACGAGAACGTCTTCGAGTCTCGACGCGTGCGAACCCAACCATGAATCGTGACCGATTCTTCCGGATTTTTGGCGGCCAGAAGCGCTTTGATTCTCATGATGCTAGGGTGGCTCAGGTTTGGTTCTCACACAATGGCCAAAATGGCTTGGCAGCGCTCCGCCCACAGATGGAAAGTTAGGAAAGGCAAGATTTCGAAAAAATCGAAGCAGATGACATTGCACCTTGGCTGCATCCAGATATCCTGCTGATTCCAAACCTATGCCTCAGCTCGTGTTCCGATACGACGATGGCGGGGAGGACGTGTTTGTGCTGAATGCCGATCAAATAGGCATCGGGCGCGATCCGGACAACCCGATCGTCATCAACAACGACTTCGTTTCAACCCACCATGCGCGGCTGAAGCGGGAGGAAGACGGTTCGTACAGCCTTTTTGATCTCGGATCGAACAACGGGACTTACGTCAACGATCGCGCCATCAGCAGCGTCAAACTTAACGATGGAGACACGATCCGTTTTGGAGCGTGTGAGGTTTCCTACGTGGAAGAGGATTCGGACCAGGAGGCGATGCATGAAAAGCTCAAAACCACGCAGCGGATCACGCTGGAGGCGCTGGCTCAGCAAAGTGCGGGATATTGGAGCGCCACGGTCGAAAACAAGCGCAAGGAACTGGATGCGCTGGAGCATCGGATTCTCGAGTTGGAACAGGAACGTGATGAAGCCCGGGCGGAAGCAGCGCGAAGCCAGGGCAATGGTTCCGCTCACAAAAGCAAGGAATTGCGGGCCGAAGTCAAGCGTTTGGAAGAAAAGCGGGAAGAAGTTCAAGAGACGCTGCTCAAGAAGAGTGAACGCCTCGAAGAACTGGTCGAAATCGACATTCCGGCCGCGAAAGAAGAATTGGAAGGAGTTCGGCGAGATATCGTGGCTGCGGCGAGTGAGTTGCGGGAGTTGCAGACTCGGATCAACGAAGCCAAGGCGCAGATCGAGAACGTCGCCCAATTGGAGGACCAGACGCGCAAGCTTCAGAGCAAAGTCGACAGTCTCTATCGAGAGCATGACGCCAAGAAAGTCGCTCTCGGTTCCACGGCTGACGACCTTGAGCGGAACGAGACGAAGTTGGAGGAAATGCGCCGCGAAATGGAGGAGATCAAGGTGGCGGAACAGGCGTCGCTTAATCTTCGTGAAGAAGCGGATCGTGAGCATCGCCAGTTGGTCGAGCAGAACACGGAGTTGCGGGCTTCAATCAAGGATAACGACGCTCAACTGGTGCAATTGGCGGATCAAACCAAGCTCGCGCAGGAACGGCATCAGGAATTGCAGGGGACGAATGATCAAATCGAAGGCCAGATTTCCCGGGCAGAAGACAAGCTTTCGGCCGTCCAGGCAAAGCTGGAAGGGAAATTTGAAGGCTGGGATGAGTTCGAGAAGAACCAGTTGGATCAGATCGTTGAACGGAAAAACCAGATTTCGGAAGAATGTTCGACCACCGAAAAGAAGCTTGCCAGCGCCCAGCATGAGCTGGATGAGGTGAGAAGCAGGATCCGGATCGAAGCCGAAGAAGCGGAAAATGCGCTGGAAGATTTAAGGATCAATCACTACGAGCCGACGCAGGAACTTCACGAGGAACTGACGCTGAGAAACGAAGATTTGGCGAACGAGATTGCCCATCGCGAGCGCCATCTCGATGAGTTGCAGTATTCGATTCAAGAGAGTGAGGAGACCGAGCGAATCGTGACCCACACCCTGACTTCGAAAGGGGAAGCGCTGGCCCGGCTGGAGCAGCGAATAGGGGAAGAAGTTGAGAAGATTGAGAAGGCGGTTTCAAGTCGTCATCGACCGATTCAGGTGGATCATCCGCCCCGCAAGCTGGCGTTGACCCGTGGCACGCTCGGGATCGGCCCGCCATCGACCAATGGGACCGGAATGAACGGGAACCACCGGGTCTATCTCACCGTATTCGATCCGCAGAGTTCGCTTCAGCCCATTGATTTTTCACAGGCCGGAGGGAATGGCGTTGATCAAAGCCCGTTACCGGTTGGGTTTGAAGGATTGGCTGCGGCGTCAGGGGGAGCATTTATGACTTCGCTCGCTCAGACCGTTCAACTGGGCAATCCGGTTCTATTTGTCCCGGGAGATAGTCTGGAAATGAACACATCGACCATGAAGAAGCTTCGTTCGGCCATGCCGAGTCAGGTTCTTCTGTTGGGGTGGAAGCCGGATACCTTTTCGAGCATGACGGAAACGCTGGACGAGGATTCCCATTTTCAGGACCTCACCGCGTTGATGTCTCTTTCTGATGGAAGCCTGACCACGGATCCCTACATGAACGTGTTTTTTGAGTCGTTGAATCAGGGCAATCGGTTTTTGCATCTTCCTCCGGCGCTTCCATGGAATCCCCGGGCCCAACTGCGGTTTGAGGAACGAATGGGGATCTACATTGATGCTTCGCAGTTCCATCCGGAGAACTTGGAACATCAGGCCCTGGTTTCAGAATTGAAGGATATCGTTCAGGCTTCGCGGCAAATGTTGACCGTTCCCGAGCTGCCCGAGCACGCCATGAAGACCCTGATGGATCTGCTCGAGCTGGGAACCGATTGGGTCACGGTGATCAGGGAACCTTCCTATAAGGACCGGCTTTCCATTTTGGGGCAGCATCTGGCCATCGTCACATTCGAGAACCTGGACTTCAATTCGACGACGCTGCGGGACGCGCTGCTTGCGCAAACGCTCTTGATCGCGCGAGATACCGAAGCGCTGCAGACGTTTTTCCCCGAGATCGCCTCAGGTGGAGGAACAGACCACGCCTTGCCTCCTGCAGGCCAGGTCGTTCCGCTGTTTGAACATGCCGACAAATTCAACCTGGTCATGAATCAGGCTGAGCGAAAGTTGCTCGACGAGTATTCCTACCAGGCCGCGGCGCGAAAGCTGGATCAGTTTGTCGCCGGGCTGGAGCGGCAGATGGCCTAGGAGCCTGTCGGACTTATCCTGCACGGCTGCGAAAATCGAGGATTCGTCCCAGATTTCCCTTTGTTTTCGGCATTTGTGTCCCCACAAACTTCTCAAACTCATGAAAATTTTGACTCGAACCTCGAATTTCTCGCTCGGCGCTCTAAGTCCGACAGACTCCTAGGATTCTGTCGGACTTAGAGCCTAT
>JBCDHN010000287.1:0-5004 GCA_038749915.1 Verrucomicrobiota bacterium
ACGCCACATGTTTCAACGGGACGAAATAGGGAAGACGAAAACAACTAAGCTCTGCCACAGGCGGGGCGAGAATAAAACTATGAAAACACAAGAAAACGACCTTGTTCGGCATTGGCGATTCCCAATGGGAGACAAAGAAGTAGATATTTACATCAGCGGAGACGGGGAACTCTCTGAAGCTGATGACGAGTGCTTTCGTGAATTCCTCGACGCATCGTGGCGAACCTTCAATGTCCAACTTGCCGCCGATGACCCGCGCAACCCTACACTTGGCGATTGATGCCGAAAACAACTAAGCTCATGGACGGCTCTGAAAAGATCATCAAATTTCCCAAGAACGGCGGGGAGAGCCGTTCTTGGCGACCTATGGAAACGGCTCCTCAGCCGGGCCAAAGGGTTGAAGTGAAGATGAGGGATGGATCGGTAAAACAAGTGTCCGTAACCCGGATGGTGACGAACGAAGGCGTCTATCTTCAATACTTCCACAAAGCCCCGCGCCGTCTGGCACGGGCGCTCGACATCAACGAAATTGAATCATGGCGAAACAGCTAGTCCATGCCGAGTAGGGCGCGGGCTTCGGCTTCTCTAAGGGCTTTGTCGTCGTAGTTGTCTTCGATGACTTTCTCGGAGTTGCCGCTTTGGCGGGCGACCCAGGCGATGTCGACACCGAGGCAGAGCATGGCGCTGATGATGCCGTGACGGAGCCCGTTCTTGGGCCATTTGCGGGGTGGCTCGCCCGTGAGGATGCCGGCTTTGCGCAGCTGGGAACTGGCGCGGCGCTGGGGCTCGGCAGGGGTGGTGAAGATGGGGCCGCTTTCTTGGCGATAGGGCTGAAGGTAGTGGCAGAAGCGCCCCCAGAGGGCATCGCAGATTTCCTGCGGGTAGCCGGAATTTTCGCGCGGGGTGAAGTAGAAGGTGCGGAAGCGCCCGCCGCTGACTTTGGTGGCGACATCGATGGGGATTTCAATTCGCCGGTCTTCCCAGTCGATGTGCTCCCACCGAAGCGAGGGGGTGTGGGGCCGGTCGTCCTGAATGGAGCCAACGGAGCCGTAGATTTCGGAGCTGCGCAAGCCGGTGGAGCAGCCAATGACGACGAAGAGGAGGGCCTCGATGTTGCGGCGCGGGGCTTGGAGTGGCCCGGGCTGGATGGCGAGGTGCTCGAGGAAGTCGAGCGATTCGGCAAGGATAGCGGGGTTCCAGGTGGTGGGGCGCTTTTTGATGACGGGGCTGCGTTTGATCTCCTCGCAGGGGTTCCAGCCTTTGGGCACGGTGTTCCAGACGCTCCCAGCCCGTTTGTAGATGGTGGCGAGGGTGTTGAGGATTTTGTTGCGGTAAAGGGCGTCGCCGCGCAGCCGGGGGACCGTGATTTCGTCGCTCTTCTTGTTGGGATCGTGCCAGAGCTCGATCGTGGCGAAGTCGAGCTCGTCGAGGAAGAAGGGGCCGAGGGTTTCCTGAATGACGTCGCAGCAGAGGCGGCGATCGCGGAGACTGGTGCCGAGGAGGTTTTTGTCGTTTTCACCCTCCTCGTAGTAGCGGGCGGCGCTGGCGTGGACGGTGGGCCGGTAGCGGTCGAGATCGGCGCCCGCGCGGAGATCGTCAAGGGCGTTTTGGAGGAGTTCGTTGGCGGGTTTAAGGAGGTCGGCGAGGTGGGTGGTGTTGACGCCGGTTTCGCGGCCGTATTCAAGCGCGAGCTGGAGGAAGTGGTGTTCTTGCTGCCCGACCTGGTGGCTGCCCTGGAGGCGGAGGTTCTCTTCCCGGCACCAGAGTTTCGCGCGTTGGAGCGGGCCTTTTCCGTGCTTTTTGCCCTTGAAGTTCTTTGGAGTGCGGTTAAGCCCGGTGACGCGAAAATAGTTCGGATCCGGCGTCTTGAGGATCCGGAACGGGCCGATCGTTTGGACCAACGTAGAGTCTTGGGAGCTTTTGGAGGCTTTCGACACAGAAAAAAGGAGGTTGCAAATGACTGCTCTCAGGGCAAGCTCAGGGCAAGCTGAAACGAGCGAAAATGAGCGCAAATGAGCGATCTGTGTCAAGTTCCCCCTCAGCCTACGAAGTCATAACTCGTTGATAGTGAACTAAGGAGTGTGATAGTGGCCTGGTGGCCCTCGCGGTCTTCAAAACCGTTGTCGACAAGTGATCCTTGCCGAGGTTGGTTCGATTCCTTCCCACTCCGCCATTTTACTTCAGTGTGGTGACTCGTGTGGCCAGCTCCTTCGATCCGGTTTGTCGATGCCTACTTCTTTTTAACAGGATACAACTTAAATGTTCTATGCGCGGGGTCTTTCGCAGACAAGGACACAAACTCACGCTGTCCCTCGAAGCCCAGATAGTCGTCACCCCTCAGTTTGAGTAGCACATAACCCTCGTTGGGCTCGATCGTGGCCGTTCCCCCGTCGCCCTCAAGTTGGAGCTTGACACTTCCACCCGGGCCCGGTTCCGCGAGGCTTTGCCCCTCATAGCAGTCTGTGTCTCCGACTTTCCACAAACTGATCACAAGCTGAGGTTCGAGGTTATTGCGATCCCAAAATATCTGAACGATCATCCGATCCACGAATTGAGTGGGGTTCTCAGCCAGATGCTCATGACTATAGGTTCGCTGGAAAGTCAGCATCTCGCCGCGTTTTGGGGAGAGGCGGACAGGGTCGGCCTGGGCGACAGAAACAAATGTGATGAGGAAAACAATGATAAGCTGCCGAATCGAATTCATACGGAATTTTAGAGTGGCGAAAGGCTGCGGTCAACGGCGGCACATGGACAGGAAACGCCATTTCCCGAGATCGTCTCGGGAAATGGCTTGGAGCAGGATGGCAATCCAAGAAGCAGGCTTATCCGTCCTTCTTTGTTTCCTGTGGTGATGCTTTGGTATTTTTCTTGGGAGCGTTGGTTTCCTTTGCCTCTGCAAGGCGGTTGGGCGGTTTGCTGTCGCCATTAGGCTCCCCGTTTTGCATTTGACCGAAGTATTCCGGCAACTTCACTCCGGCGTTTCCCGCGAGTTCGTGAAGCGGAGGAAGGGCTTTGACGAGGTTGGAGACAAACTCGGTGGTGCCTCCTCCTTTTCCGTTGCTGCCGCCGCCATCCCAGACGGTGACCTTGTCGATGTTGAGATTGGAGACGGCTTTGACCTGCTCCTCGATCAACTGCGGCAATTGCTCGATCACCAGCATCAGGCTGACAAAGTCTGAGTTCTCGCCCGCAGAGGCGTAGAGATTGCGGATACCCTCGGCTTTTGCGTCCAGCTGTGCCTGGATACCTTCAGCCTCGACTTTCAATGCCTCGGCTTTCGCCACGAGATCGGCTTTTACGCCGTCAGCTTCGGCCTGGCGAACGGAACGAAGACCGTCGGCTTCACCAGCTCGCTCGCGACGGGTTTTCTCCGCGGCAGCATCGGCCAATGTTTGGATCCGCTGTTTCTCAATCTCAGCCGGAACGACCACGTTAGCGTATTGCGTGGCCTCTTCGCGCTTGGCGCGTTGGCGTTCTGCGGTTTCCTCTGCGGTGTAGGCTTCTTCCTTGGCCTCGGCGATTTTGACCATCTCTGCGGCTTGTCCCCGGCGTTGGGCCTCAGCTTCAGCCTCGCGTCGATCAGCCAGTGACTGGGCGACGGTAACGGCTGCCAGGTTCTCACCTTCCGTAGCGGAGGCATGGAGGGCTGCGACTTCCGTTCGCTGTACTTTCTCCGCGCTGGCTTTACCGATCTCACCGTCACGTTCTTTCTCTGCAACCTTGACCTTCGCATCGTTGATCGCACGAGCAGCAGCTTCACGACCAAGCGCGTCGATGTAGCCGGACTCGTCGGTGATGTCCTGAATGTTCACGTTGATGAGGCGCAACCCGACTTTCTTCAATTCGACCTCCACACCGTTGGAGATATAATCAATCAGCTTGTCACGGTCGGCGTTGATCTCCTCGATCGGCATGGTGGCAATCACGACCCGCATCTGACCAAAGATAATATCCTTTGCGAGGTCGCGCACCTGCTCAAGGCTTTGTCCCAGTACGCGTTCGGCGGCGTTTTCCATCACCCCGGGTTCGGTAGAGATCCCGACTGTGAAAGTTGAGGGGGTGTTAACGCGGATGTTTTGCTGCGAAAGGGCGCCTTCCAATCGGATGTCGATGGGAATGGGTGTGAGATCCAAAAACGCGTAGTCCTGGATGATCGGCCAGATGAAGGCGCCGCCTCCATGATAGCAACGGGCGCTCTTGGCGCCTTTGTTGCCAATGCGTCCGTATTGTACCAGAATTCGGTCTGGGGGGCATCGTTTGTAGCGACTGGCAAGAGCGATAATCGTTGCGAAAATCGCCAGAAGGATGGCGCCGCCAGCAATGATCAAATCAAAGTTGAAGGCAAGTAGAGGTTGGGTTTCCATGGTGTCTTGAGTTATGTGTTATCTCGTTGTGTTAAATCTTAATCCATTGGTTGTACAAGTAGGGCGTCTTCTCCAACCACATCGATGACTCTTACCTTGGAACGGTTTTCGAGCTTGTCCTGATTGCTGGTGAAAGCGCGGACGACCATCAGCCTACCCTGAATCATCACTTCGATCTGTCCGGCCGATTCCTTCTCTGCTGGAATCGGCAGGTAGACGGTTCCGATTTCTCCGATGGCGTTTGCGAAGTTGAGGGTTCCGTCCGACTGAAGACGGGCAAAACTCCGCATGATCCAGAAAACCGTCATCATCAGGCCAAAGCCGGCGATGGTGGCGAGGAATAGCGCGATGAGCATTCCCGCACCTGACTTCAGGGTGATCACTCCCACCCACCCAAATCCGACAAGGAAGGATATAATGGTCCGGACGGAAAGGAGGTGCAATCCTCCGTCGTCGTGATCAAAATCTGCAGCGGCCTCCGTTTCAAAGTCGATACCGTGGTCAAGGCCAAACAACATCAGGCCGGTTTGCAGAATCAAGCAGAGTGTCGATAAGAAAGCAATGGCGTAGAAAACTTGGATGCCGGTGCCCATCGTATCCCACCAATCGTTGAGGTTCATCATAGCGTCTTTAATTCAGG
>JBCDHN010000288.1:0-5002 GCA_038749915.1 Verrucomicrobiota bacterium
GCCAAAGCTGGCCGCCAGCGGATTGCCAGAGACGTAGACTTCGCCGTCTTCGATCACCAGATCGTAGTTGCCGGTGAGGCTGGCGTGTTGGCTGCTCCTCGAAAACCGCGAAGCCGGTATCAAGAATACGATCTGGGCTCTTCTCAACACGAGCGAATTCGTCTTCGCTCCCTGACGCTTTTGGAAGAATGCCTGCCCGAGTCACCCTTACTGACATCGCGAAGAAGGCACACGTTGCCGTATCCACCGTATCTCATGCCCTGCGCGATGACGAATGCATTTCGGCTCCTCAGCGCCAGCGAATTCAAAAACTGGCTGAGGATATGGGTTACCGCCGCGATCCCATGTTGCAGTCCCTCATTCGGTATCGCCGACAGAAAAAAGGTGGCGACCAGCGCCTCACGTCCGTGGCCTGGCTCGGATCCCAGGAACGCTTCGAGAACTGGATCGAACAGGGCGACCGTCACGCGATCTGGGCCGCGGCTACTGAAGAAGCCCATCGCTGGGGACTCAAGCTGGAATACCATTCCATCCTCGGGCATGAGAAGCCTCTTGCCGAGATTCTCAACTATCGGCAAATCACCGGAATCGTCCTCGCAACCTTTCCGGAGCGGAGCGGCGACATCGATTTCCCCTGGGAACGGTTCGTCAGCGTCTCCCTCGGTGAGGTCTCCAGCGAGGAACCCCTCCAGGTGGTGGGCCACGATCATGGCGATGGGGGGCTACGCGTGCTACAGGAGGTTTCACGCCGCGGCTACAAGCGACTGGGCATTGCGATCCGGCCGGTCGTCGCTTATCACACGATGCAACGTTGGCCGATGATGTTCCGTTGCCATGATCTCTTCGTGGAAGGGATTGAAGCGATTTTCGAATTCGAAGATGAAGGTCACTTTCCCCGACCGGATTCGCTGCGACGTTGGATTGAGGAGAATGAGATCGACTGCGTCGTCAGCGGCAGCGATGGGCGCATCTTCGAACCGCTCCTCGAGTCCGGGATTCGGATACCAGATGACGTTGGCTACGTGGATCTCCATCTCTTCGCTCACACTCACAAGATCCATCTATCCGGAATCCTTCAGCCTGGTGGTGAGGTCGGACGCACCATCATCCGCCAGATTGTTCACCGCGCCACTCATGACGAACTCGGTGCCGAAAGCCACCGGAGCGGCATCTGGATCTGCGGTGATTGGCAAGAAGGTGAAACTCTGCGAAAACCTATCAACCCCTTGCCCAAACTCTTTGCAACACACCCCAATCCCTGAATCCATGAAACTCCAACTTTCCACAGCTTTGGCGACCATTGCGAGTTGCTTTTTAATCGCTTCTTCGCAAGCAGAGACCCCTAACATTGTGATTGTGCTGGCCGATGATCTCGGTTGGGGGGATCCACAATGCTATCAGGCTGACTCCAAAATTCCCACGCCTGCCATCGATCGGTTGGCGAAGGAAGGAGCCCGCTTTACCGACGCTCACACTCCCTCTGCAGTCTGCACCCCCACCCGTTACAGCCTCCTGACCGGTCGCTATGCCTGGCGAACCCGTCTCAAGTCGGGAGTCCTCGACGGTTTCGACCCTCCTCTCATCGCTCCGGGAGAAGATACTCTTGCCCGTCTCCTCAAGCGTGCTGGTTACCAGACTCATTGCATCGGCAAATGGCATCTAGGGCTTCAGTGGACAGATAAGAATGGTCAACCCGTCCTTGATCGCGATGTGAGCAAGGGCTTCCGCCAAGGCATCGACATTGACTACGGAAAAGGTTTCTCGGGAGGTCCGGTCGATGTCGGCTTCGATTCCTGGTTTGGCATTTCCGCGTCCCTCGACATGAGTCCCTATTGCTGGGTCGAGGGAAGTGGCGTCCCGAACCATCCCAAGATCGAAACGGCGGAAGACAGAGACGGCCTCTTCATGAACCAGGTCGCCGGGTTAACCACCAAAGACTTCAAACTTGAAAACGTGCTCCCCGAACTTGGCAAACGCACCGCCCAGATCATTCGAAATTCCGAGAACGACGAAACTCCTTTTTTCTGCTACGTGCCCCTGACCTCACCACATCTGCCCGTCGTCCCTACCCAGGCCTCCAACGGCAAGAGCAACGCGGGTCCCTACGGAGATTTTGTCGTGGCCACGGACCAAGCCCTTGCCACCATCCTGGAAGCTCTTGATGAAACCGACCAAGCCGAAGACACTCTGGTACTTTTCACCAGTGACAACGGTGGCCTGTTTCACTGGTGGGACTTCCGCGCCGATGATGATGGCGGAGCTGCGCCCAAGACCAAGCGCGGCGAGGAAATCCGTCGCTTCGAACACCAAAGCAATGCGGATTGGCGCGGCACCAAAGCCGACATCTACGAGGGAGGTCATCGGGTGCCATTCCTTATTCGCTGGCCTGCCGGATTGAAGTCGGGAAGGGTCATCGATTCGATTGTGGAGCTCACCGACGTCTACGCCACCGTTGCCGAGCTTGTTGGGCAAACCGCCGATGGCAACTCCGGCATGGACAGTTTTTCCTTTCTTCCGCTGCTTCGCTCGGAACAACCTCGAGCGACTCGTCCCTTTGCGGTTCATCACTCACTCAAGGGCACCTTCGCGCTTCGGCGCGGGGATTGGAAACTGATCGAAGGCCGAGGTTCGGGTGGCTTTACCCGCCCCCGTGAGTTTCCGAATACGAAAGGCCCTGAGGGCCAGCTTTATCATCTCGGCAAAGATCCCCAGGAAACAACCAATCGCTACACCGAGGAGTCCGACCACACCGCCACACTGCAATCCCTGCTCGACCGAACGCGCGAAACCAGCGCCACCATAGCAGCAAAGTAGGCGATAAGGTCTACTCCGAATCCACCAAGCGATGGACGGTGAGATGAACCTCATCTTCGCTTTCCGCACCAGGGCGCCGGTAGCTTAGTTTGACCTGATGAGCCGGCATCAAGTCAGGAATGCTGACGACCAGCTCAGAACGATCTTCGCTCACCTGGATGTCGGCCACCGTCAGTTCATCAGGCTCTTTGACATTCGGATTGCGAACCGAATATTTCGCCGATCCATAGATGTCTTTCGACCAAAGGTAATTCCAAGTGCTGGCCGAAAACTCGCTCCGGTTGATCGTCTCCTCTGGAAGAGGTGCGCTGAAGGTCAGGGTAATTTGCCCGGCTCGCGCTCTGACTCCCATCAACACCGGTTCAGACTTGCCGGTAAAGCGAATCCGTTGGAGGCAACCGTCTTTGGGCGCATTGACACCCCAACCGCGCGTTCCCGTGACGTAAACCTGTCCGTCGGTCGGATTGATGGCCGCCCGCATAATTCCACTGTCGAACTTCCACGGGAAAACCTGCGTCGCGGCCTGGGTGACTCCATCCACCTCGTCCAGGTAGATCATCATGGCCCGTCCGCTTCCGCAGCTGGTGTGGAACAAGCTCCCTTTGCCAAAGGGGCCAAACCGAGGGTCGTCGAGCCACAACTGACCTCCGCAGGAATTGTCCACCTCTTGCGGCAGCCAAAGAATGGGTTGCTCAAAGGTGTTGGGAACCTCGTCCATTCCTTCTCCCGATCCACCATACCAACTGTCTTTCTCCACGATTGAGATCTTGCCGGCCGGCACCCATTTCCCCTGGTTGTCTCCGAAGAGCAATCGGTCTCCCGGCAGCAACCCGAGACCGTTTGGCGTGCGGAATCCAGAACCAAAGTGTTCCCAGTTCGATCCGTCAGGCGCGATCTTGTAACAGCCGCCGGAAAAGCGAATATCGGTAAACTGGCCGTTCTTGGCATAGTAGAGATACCCTTTGCTATCTCGAATCAGATCAAAGTTGTATCCGTGATAGTGGAGCGAGATATCCGGGTCCGCGAAAAACTGTTCGTAGTAGTCAGCCTCACCATCCTCATTGGTGTCGTGGAGGCGGACAATGCCATTCCTCGTCCCGACGTAGATCAATCCATCAATCACCTTGCAGCCAAAGCCTTCATGCAGCCCGGCCGCGAATCGTGACCAGGTGACGTCTTCAAGATTTTGATCGATACCCGAGACAATCCAAACGTCACCATCATACGTGGTAACCACTGCTCGCCCATCATCCATGAAGTCGAGGGCGGTGGTGCGCATCCAGGCGTTGTAGTCATTCTCAAACGGGACCGGGATGGTCTCAAGAACATAGGGTCCATGATCGGGAACCGTCACGCCCGCAACGACACTGACCGAAGGCCAACGTCGTTGATCACTTCCCTTGGTCAGGCTGGCAATGTCGGGATCGGACTCAGAATTACCACGCAACGCAGCTTCCACCGCAGCCACTTCGCCCACTGCGCGATGAACCGTCAAGGCTCTCCCCTCCCCTCCGGGAATCTCAACAATGCCGTCCCGAATGGTGATTCCGCTGACATCACCGGTCAGGCGAGCCCCTAACACTGTTCCTTCACTGAGATTCGAGACAAAGAGGTCACCACCCGAGGCGTTCCTACTCTCGCCTTCTGCTTTAG
The DNA here is from genome assembly GCA_038749915.1 of Verrucomicrobiota bacterium. Lineage (GTDB taxonomy): Bacteria > Verrucomicrobiota > Verrucomicrobiia > Verrucomicrobiales > DEV007 > JBCDHN01. The sequence continues at coordinate 4,468 of JBCDHN010000288.1, forward strand.
CAATCTTGAGCCGCAACGCCTGTTCGCCGTCGGCAATCTGCAAATCCTGACGCAATACGCGAAGGTCGCCGACGAGATCACATCGTGGCCGCTCCAGAACCGTACGATGCTCGACCTGATAGTGCAGAATGGCATCGTTGTTGTGCAGGTAATGTCCATGGTATCGAAATCCCTCGTAAGGAATCGGCCCATGATCCTCGTCGTCCTCATAGTCAAAGGTCTGCCCGTGTGCCCATCGCCAAGTCGCCAGCTCGGGCAACTGCCTGCCAACCGGCGTGGGTTGATCCTTGCCTTTCCCAACATAGTAGTGTGAACCCATCATGTTCATGAAACCGTCGTGCCAAACTCCGACGGTCCTCAGATCATGCAGGTTGTAGGAGATCACCGTGTCGTGCGCCAGCTTCACCTGCATCGCATTGCGGTGGAGTTCGTTCACACACACCACCGCCGGTCCGTGATCCCGAAAGATTCCCAATTTCTTTTCGTCCAGGTTGCCGAATTGAGATTCGCGTTCCACCTGCTCAGCCAAGCTGTA
>JBCDHN010000289.1:0-4997 GCA_038749915.1 Verrucomicrobiota bacterium
ATCATCTTCGTCTTCCTCATCATCTTCGTCTTCCTCATCATCTTCGTCTTCCTCATCATCTTCGTCTTCCTCATCATCTTCGTCTTCCTCATCATCTTCGTCTTCCTCACGACGTCGCTCGCGTTCCTGCCGACGCTTTTCGCGCAACCATTTGCGACGACCAGCCTTCTTACGGGGCTTGGAGAGTTTGGAGACCAAACGACGACCATCGCCTTTCACCTTTCCATTGCTGTCAGGATCGTTGTCATCCCATCCGAGTTGCGCTTCTTCCCAAGCGGAGACTCCATCGCGGTCCCGGTCAAAGTCGAATGCGATGAGCCGCATTTGTCCGCGCAGGCGGCTGCCTCGCGCGAGCCGTTCCAGCTCGACTTTGCGACGGGCGGTGGCTTTGCGGCGCTTCTTTTTTGCTTTACCCTTGGCGTGACGCCCCTTCTTGGCCGCGGCCAGGACAACGTTCTGAGCCTGCGGTGGCCCGGCCGAACCCATCATCGATCCCTGCGCCATTTGCCGGAGCTGCCCCGGTGACTGCGGGACCCGCAATTCTCCTTCGGTTGGCTGTGGAGTCAGCTGATGAGCGGTGGACTGAAGCAGCTCTGTCTCGTCTTCGCCGAGTTCCTTTTGGATCAGCTCCAGCATCTCCGCTTTTGAACGTCCAAATTGTGCGGGATTGAGCGAGCCGTCGTTCAAGCCGTTGCGGATCTTGCGGAGATCAAAGTGCCGAATCGCTTCCGAGACGTGTTGGATCGGGATCTGCTGATGAAGGAGTTCGTCTCCATCGCTGAAGACGGGAAGGCCGATGTCGATCCAGCCTTCATCGCTGCCGGACTCCTCCTTTCCCCCGAGGCTCCGCAAGATGCCGGGGTCGGGGTTCAGCTGGAGTTGGTAGGCCTTTCCCTTGACTCCGCGCCAAGTCATTCGCAGCCCTTTCCGTGCCGCGTCCACGCTGTAGGATCTCAGGTCGAAGACGTCCAGGGAACTTCGTGGATCGGTCCCGGCGAGTGCTTCTTCGTAGTTGGACACGCCATCACCATCGGAATCCTCGTCTCCCGAATCGGAATCGATCTTGTGGATCTGTTGCCAAATGTCGCTCATGCCGTCTCCGTTCATGTCAATTTGAGCGGCAACCTGGCCTGTGAGCAGCCATGCCATCATCCCTCCAACAAGGAATGGGATTGGGCTTGGCAAGCCTGGTTTACGGTGGGGTCCTTTCTTCTTCATCATGCAGTCTGATTTTGGGTTTGAGTTGGCTGTTACCTGGTGGTTTCCGGCTGATGCCGGCGTTCATGAGGTAAAACCGGGCTGCGCGTCCAAAATTCTGACTGCGGAAAAAGCCCCCCTTCTTTTGCCGTCGATTGAGAGGCAAAAATCTGATCAAAACGCACAGATTATTTTTTATGGCAATAAAAGCTGACCGCCCTCGTTCTAGAGCGAAATCCCCCGTAAATCCGGGAAATCAGGCCATTTTGAGGCCCTTGCGACCAATCTGCGAAACTCAAAAAAATCCTTCGAAAAATAGCAGGCAATAATGTCGCAGAATTTGCGTTTCTTTATAGAATGGGCGCCGTGCGCGACGGTGAACTCATTGAAAAATTCCTGGAGACGAAGGACGTCTCGCACGTTCGCGTACTGTTTGAACGATACGAATCTCAACTTTTAGGTTACCTGATCCGCTTGCTACAGAACCGCCATGATGCTGAAGACGCCCTCCAAGAAGCGTTCTGCAAGGCGTTGCGCGCGCTTCCCAAGTATCAGGAAAGCAATCAGTTCAAGAGCTGGATCTACCGGATCGCTCACAATGAGGCGATGAACATTCTGCGAACCCGCGGGAAAGTTGAGCTTCAGGCAGACCCCATTGAATCCGAACTCTCGGAGCACGCCGATGACGCTGCCGTTGAACTGATTCAGCGCGAAGATTTGGAGCAACTGGAAAAAGCGATCGCGGAGTTGCCGGATGCCGAGCGCCGCGTCGTGGTCATGCGCATGAAGAGCGGTTTGGCCTTCAAAGAGATTGCAGTCATCGAAGGGTGTTCCATCAACACGGTTTTGGGCCGCATGCACAACGCCAAAGGGCGCTTGAGCGCCAGATTGAGGGAGGTGACGTCATGACCACCGAAGAGCGAGATCAATTGCTCCTCTTTTGGAGTGGTGAGTTGGAGGATGCCGCGAATCAAACCGTTTGTGAGTTGATCGATCGCGACGAGGAAGCTCGCCGTTATTTGGAGGAGCTGGGCGGGGTGGAAAGCTTGATTCAGACCCTCCCGGATCCGCCAGCGCGGGGGATTGCTGCTCGTGCATTGAATGCGGAGGCAGCGAGCAAGGTTGTTCCATTTCGAGTTCCAATCGCAAGGGTGATCGGGATCGCTGCGGCAGTTGCCTTGCTGGTGGGAATCACGGTGTTGCTTTCGATTCAGCCGGTTCGGGAATCGATCGCCGAGTTATTCCATGCTTCGCCAGAAACGGAAAACAAACCTCTTATAGTACCGGAAGAGGAACAGATCGTCGAAGCTCCACCCCAGTTGAAGGAACTGCCCAAAGAACAACCCGAGCCGGTTCCGGAAAGTGGTAAATCGATGGATTTGCGCCCCTCAGAGCGAGTTGCGGTGGAAAGTCCTCCCATCCGGAAGCCGATTGAGCCGGTTCCGGACGTTTCTCCATTGGAGCCAATGCCTCTGATCAAGCCATTGACTCCGGAAACCAAGCCGGAGAAGCCGGTCATTATTGCGAAAACAACCCGGCGGACTGGTTTTGAAGCCTTCGAGACTGAGGCCGCTGAAGAAGAATCCGAATTTGATCAACGTCTCCGGGAGGCATGGGACCGGGCGAAACGTATCCGTGAACAGTTAACAGAATGAAAAATCCAAACAGCCCATTATTTCATCGGTTTCTAATTCCTTGGTTGTCCTTAAGTCTTGTTGTCCTCCCGCTCCCTGTGTTTTCCGAAGACGATGATGAGGGTGACGACGATCATGAGGAGGAGTTTACCAATCCGCTCAATCTTACCGAATCCGAGGTGATCCAGTTCCTGAGCGAGAAGCTGCCGGAAGCTGCCGACGAGCTGGAGATGATTCGCGCCGAAGAAGGGGAGGCCGATTACCAGGAGGATCTTCGCTATGCAATGATGCTGCTCACTGAATATCGTTACACCCAACAGGAGAATCCCAAACAAGCCGAGGCATTCTTGTTGGTCGAGCAACTGGAGTATCAGGTGCACGGGGTTGCTGATGCCGTTTGGGAGAGCGAATCCCAAACAGAGCGTGATGCTGCGATTCTGAAACTTCGTGAAAAGATCGGTGAGTTGATCGATGCCCGGCTTGACGTTGAAGAAATGGAACTTGCCGCGCTCGAGCGTGAAGTCGCAGAGCTCCGAACTCTCCTTCAGAAGCAAAAGTCAGCCCGGGAGCAGAACATTGATGGCGAGCTTGCCGAGATGCTCGAAGATGAAGAGGAGGAGGAAGATGACGAGGAAGATGAAGACGACGAGGAGGATGAAGACGACGAGGAGGATGAAGACGACGAGGACGAGGACGAGTGATCGGAGTTTGCCTGCCGGCGGAAGTCCGGCTAACTCTCGCGCGAAGCGCAATGTTTTTCCTCAGGATGACAACCAACCAAAGTGCCGCCGATGGGTATTAGTTCGTGAGCCACCGTCCCAGGACTTTGGGCTTGTCGGGCTCTTCGGCTTCTGCGGAGATGTTTCCGTATTCCACGGAGTTGTCCGGACGCAGAATCCCGGTAGCCGTTCCCCGAATTCGCGGACCGAGATAATCTTCCCCGGCATCGTGAGCGCTGGTAATCGTGAATCGAATCGAAATCACCAAGCCCTGCGAAGGATCGACTTCAACCACAGGGACTTCATATTCATCGACGCCGGCGTCTGACAGCGCGACTTCCCGAATCATTTCCGGCAGATTTCCAAGGTCTGCCAGCTCCTGGATTGTTTCCCCGAGCATATCGGCAACGGCAAACGGGCGTTCTTCCTCGGGCATGGTTGCCACCTGCAACGCGACGCACTTTTGGCCAAAGCGGTAAATGCGGGTGTGGTCGCAGGGAAGGCCCTCCCGTTTAAACCAGGCCGCAATGTCTCGCCAAGAGTAATGCTTCTGTCGCAAGACCAAAATGGTCTGCCAGTAGTCTTCCACATTGAATTTGACGGACTCCTGTTGGGCAGCGAGGAGCAGTTGATCGGGTTGAGGAATGGAGGATTCGGGATGGTCCACTCCTAACACATGTCTCAAATTGCAACGGAATGCAACAGAACCCTTTGCTCCACCCGGAAAATCTGAATCCAAACTTCGAAGAAAATCGAACGGAAATTGTATTGAACGAACCAAACCGCAAAGATACTAAACCGAGTCCTGCGGCAGCAGGAATGCAGAGAAACTGTAGAAATGCTGGAAATTAAGAAGAATTAACTGTTAATTAACTCTAATTTTTCGAAACGCGCCCACCGCTGGTTTTGCCATGAAGAAACACCCACCGCTTACTCTCCTCGTCCTTTTTTTCGGGCTGGGGAACATCGCTGCTCAGGAAAAAGTGACCTTTCAAGATCACGTGATGCCTTTCCTGGAGAATGCCTGCCTTAACTGTCACAACCCTGATGAAGCCAAAGGCGGGTTGGATTTGACCAGTTATGCGGCAACCATGGCCGGTGGATCGGGTGGCGATGTCGTGCAGGCCGGAAATCCCGACGGGAGCCGCCTCTTCACTCTCACCGCGCACACGGAAGAGCCGGTCATGCCACCGAACAAGCCGAAGTCAGATGGCAAGTATCTGGATGTGCTGAAAAAGTGGATCGAAGGCGGGCTCTTGGAGACGACGAACAGCAAGGCCAAGAAATCAACCGCTCCAACCATCGCCTCAACGGTCGAGGTGGGCGGAAAACCGGAAGATCCAGCCATGCCGGAACACCTTTTGCTTGAACCGACCGTCGTTACACCCCGCGGAAATGCGGTGACTGCGATCGCAGCAAGCCCTTGGGCGCCGCTGGTTGCGATCGG
>JBCDHN010000290.1:0-4979 GCA_038749915.1 Verrucomicrobiota bacterium
ATCCAGGGTAAGCCGCCCAAGGCAAACAGAACTCCGGCAACCGGAAGCTGAAGCAACGGCCAGAAATGGTCCATCAACCGATAGATGGGTCGATCATCGACTCCCTGCTTCAGTATCAATTCCGGAGGATGATCCAGCCGAACTTCGCAGTTTAGCTGCCACCAGCAATCGCGCAGGGGATGGCTGGAGTGAATGAATAGAGGATGGCAGTTGGGATGGCGCTGAGACCAATCACGAATTTCGTGGAGGTAGATCGCTTTGCGTGGCCCCCCGAGGCCCACTAACGAACCCAGATAAACCAGGATCAATTCCAAGGGCCACGGGCACTCAAAACTGCGGTGGATGAGCAAGCGGTGAAGTCCGACGGATTGCCCGAGGCAAAGCGTGATGACGGTGAGTATCGCAGAAACGATCGCTGCGTCCCAGGAATAGGTCAGGTATCCTCCGATGATCGCGATCAGGGCATTCGCCCAGAACCAGATGGATTTCGAAGCACTCCACGTTACCCGGCCTGCGACCGGGTTGGTCTGTGGAGTTGGGCAATGGATCCGTGGAACTTCGTTCATGGCGTTAGTTAGAGGTGTTGAGCGGGAAGCCATTCGTAGTCGATGGGGGCGACCTCGTAGGCGATTTCAAGATGAGTTTCATCGTTAGCGAGGTAATCCCAATGATCAGATTGAGCAGCAACAACTCTGGGCTTCCAATCAGCCTCGTTTCGGCGAATCGGAAGCACTTCCACGCCGCCGTGTGGACTCACGGAGATGCCGTGCGGGGTGTACTCCAGAAAGTCGCCCGCTTCCTGGACGGATTGAAAGGGAGAACCTTCGGCTAGCTTGGCATGATGTCCGTAGTGGATGGTGGCCTGGCCGTTTGCTCCCTTTGATTTCACCTCCAGAAGAGTTGCGAGTGGATTCTCAGCAATCGTGATATCGCCGGAATGGAATTTAAAGTCGGTCAGGACATTTCCTCCGGCAGTGAGAAGCGGGGAATCGCAGTCGCTGCGGAGAAAGTAAAGCCCTTCGACAGAGGTTCCGGCATCATTGAGGTGACGAACGTAGATTCGGTAGGCTGCATGCCGATAGGTGATTCCCATGATGCTGGGAAGACCGCGTGGTCGCATGTTTTCGATCTCGCATACGACGACATTCCAAAAGCCATATCCACCGAAGCTCAGGGGCTTGAGTGGGGCGGGAAGATGGCGTCTGACCAGGTCGAGGGGAGCACGATAGGCGAGGAGCCAGCAGCGGCTTAAGCGGCCAACCATGGGGATCGGATTGTTTGGAATCCAGGGACGCCGCTTCGCGTCAGTTTCGGTCTCGGCAAAAGTCCGTTGTAGGATGTGGGCAGGTGCGTTCATAGTTCGTAAAAGAAGGGTGTTAGGATCAGGGCGACGCCGTTGAGAACGACGAGCCAAAGAGTGCAGGTTTTCCAGACGGGAAATCCCTGCTTGAAAAGGTGCCGGGCAAGAAAGACAGCCATTGCGATATTCGCTGCGACGATTCCGGGCCCGGGAATGGCGAGCAACGCAGAGACTATCAGAATCATTTCGCCAACAACCATGGCCGCGAGGCAAAGGTCGATGCAATGCCAGAAGGGGAGGTGACTCCAGCGGAGGAGGCAAAGTCCGAACACGATCCAAGAGATTCCGGTAATCCAGGCGAGCTTGATTCCGTTCTCCCGTCCCGCCCCGGCAAGTATCATGAAGCAGATGGTACCGAGAACGGCGATCGAGGCGAAGATGGCTCTTTTCCGGTTCGGGAAGGGAGGGTTGCTAAAGGTGGCAAGCTTCATCCGTGCAAGTGTTAGGGTTTGTAGTTTCGGCGTTCTCAAGCTCGGCAAGGAATTGGGCGTCCTTGCCGAAGAAAAGCTTGGAAAGCCCCAGTCGGTTCTCGGAAACGAGTCGGCAAATCCGCTTGGTGAATCCAAACCATCTTGGCTGGCTGAGTTTCATGGCGAGCTCGCGATGATTCTCCAGCGCCCAAAGGCACATGATCCAGGCTCTCGGACCTTGATAGATTTCGCCACTGTCGGCCATTACCACCAGCTCACTGCCAGGTCGATATTCGTCAAGATTCGGGCAGATCGCTTTGGCCCCGGGCAGCCGGTAACTATGGAAGCTGAGCCGCACAATCTGCGGCTCAGCGGTGAGCCACGCCCGAAACCGGCGGCACATTCCGCAATGGCTGTCGTAAAAGACGTGGAGAGTGTTCATGTCAGGACTATATTGGGTCGTTTCAGTTGGTGGTGGCGTGAGCGTTTGCCGGAACCGGGGGAGGGTAGTTGCGGACCAATGCTCTGCGGCGCATTCGGGTGAAGACGAAGATGTTGAAGAAATGCATCACGCCGAGGACAAGCAGCACGACCCCCATCTTTTGGCTCAAAGCTTCGAAGACGTCCTGAGCGGCGGCGATGGTAGCCCCGATTTTGAGATACAGGGTTACGAAGCCGATGTTGATGAGGTAGAAGCCGACGACGAGCAGGTGGTTTACACTATCGGCGAGTTCCTCATTTCCTTGAAAACAGTCGACGAGGAAGATTCGACCGTTGCGATGGAGGGTTTTGGCAACCCAGACGGTGAGCATCAAGCTCAGCACCAGATAGATGGTGTAGGTGATGACGATCAGGCTCATGGTGGATGTAGGTTAGGTTTTGGTTTCTACTTTTAATAAAGAACTTTCAGTAAGTTCTGAAAATATAATACAAGGGAAAATTGGCTTTTCCAGCGGAATCTGCATTTTTTCGCGCCAAGGCGGTCAGATCCTAGAAATCTGGTAAAAGTGGTGAAGTTTTCGTGGCGAAGACCGCGCAATTCCCCCTTCTTCAAAGCCCAGTAGCGTCCGATTGCTGGCTACTGAACACTGATCACTGAAGCCGAAATGGAACTCTGGCAATATTTCCTCCTCGCCGCTCTCGGGCTTGTCGCCGGAATCATCAACGTGTTGGCCGGAGGAGGCTCGCTACTCACGCTCCCGGCCATGGTTTTGATGGGGCTGGACGGTCCGGTCGCGAACGGTACCAACCGGGTCGCGATCTTTGCTCAGAACATCGTCGCGGTAACCGGATTCCGCTCCAAGGGTTTTTCGGAGCCGCGCCTCAGTCTGACCTTGGCCCTCGCGACCTTGCCGGGCGCCATTGCCGGAGCCTGCCTCGGAACTCTGATTCGCGGCGTTGTCTTCAACCGGGTTCTGGCGTGCGTCATGATTGGGGTCATGATCTCGATGGCGCTGAAATGGCGACCGTCCACGGAAAAGCGTCATCCGGTCTGGGGACACATCTGCATGGTGGGAGTTGGCTTCTATGGTGGGTTCATTCAGGCCGGAGTCGGGTTCCTCATTATCGCAACTCTCCACGGGGTCATGGGCCTGGATCTGGTTCGCGTCAACATGCACAAAGTGTTCGTCGTGGGGGTCTTCACCTTTGCGGCATTGATGGTTTTTGCGCTCAACGGTCAGGTTCTCTGGCTGACGGGAGCGATTCTGGCCGTTGGCAACTCGATCGGAGGCTGGATTGGCTCTCAGCTCAGTGTGAACAAGGGGGAAAAATTCATCCGGGTGGTGCTCTACATCGCGTTGACGGCGATGGCGCTCAAACTGTTGATTGGCTGATGTCCAAAGGCAGACGTTTCCGGGCAAGGGAGGGCGAAAGCGACTGGACAGTCGACTGATTCCCTCTAACGTCGGCCTCTATAAACTCGATATTCGAATTACCGAAATGAACGACTCTGAAAACCCCTCCGGCGCCCCTCGGCGCAAATTTATCAAATCGACGGCAGGAGCGGCTGCCGCAGCAAGTGTGCTCGCTCCCAATGTGACGCTCCGTGCTCAGGACGACAAAAAACTGAAGATTGGCCTGATTGGAATGGGCGGACGCGGAACGGGTGCGGCTGCTGATGCAATGCAGGCAGATGACAACTGCGAACTTTGGGCCGTTGGCGACATCTACTCTGAAAAGATCGATCGCCAGCTGGAGGTTCTGCAAAAGAATTCCGGAAGCGATGCTCCCAAGATCAACGTTGGGAACCGCAAATTTGCGGGACTCGACGCCTACAGGCAAGTGATCGACAGCGGTGTCGACGTCGTCCTACTCACCACGCCTCCTGGGTTCCGCCCGCAACACTTTGAAGCTGCGATCGAAGCTGGCAAACACGCGTTTGTCGAGAAGCCCTGCGCCACGGACGTGGCCGGAGTCAAGCGCTTCATGGCGGCTGGACAAAAAGCCAAGGAGCAGGGGCTGTCCGTGCTTTGCGGATTTTGTTACCGGTATTCTGATCATGGTCGCGAGCTCTTCCAGGACCGCATCTGGAACGGTGACATCGGCGACATTCACTCGATTCACGCGAGCTACTACACCGGAATGGTCAAGCCCATGCCCCCGGCATCGGATCGCCCTGCCGGGATGAGCGATGTCGAGTGGCAGGTGAAAAACTGGTACAACTTTTCTTGGCTCGGTGGCGACGGGATTGTTGAGCAGGGAATCCACAGCGTTGACAAGATCTTTTGGATCATGCAGGACGCGATGCCCTTGGGCTGCTACTGCCAGGGTGGTCGCCAGCGTCCGAATCACGAAGGAAATACCTACGATCACTTCCACGCTTTCTATGAGTTCGAGGGCGGGATCCGTGCCCACGTCAACTGGAGCCAGTATGCCGGCACGGTTTACAAGGACAACAAGGACTACATTGTCGGAAGCAAGGGACAGGCCACCTTCTCCATCAACAGCGCGGAAGTGACGGGCGACAAAGCCTGGAAATGGCGCAAGCCCCGCTCCGGTGCCAAGAGCATGTACAAGCTTGAGCATGACGAGTTCTTCGCCAATATCCGAAAAGACGGAGCCCGCCACTCTGATGAAGAATGGGTCGCGCGCTCAACTCTGCACGGGATCACGGCGAGGATGTCCGCCTACACCGGCAAATATCTGACCTACGACGACGTTCTCAACAGCGGGGAAAAACTCGTTCCCAACGACGATTTGGATTGGAA
>JBCDHN010000291.1:0-4977 GCA_038749915.1 Verrucomicrobiota bacterium
GCGCCCATCAGGAAATTGATTTGGCGAATCCCAAATCCAACAAGAAAAACGCCGGTTTTACTCAGGAAGAACGGGATGGCCTCAGCCGGATTCTTTCCGGAGGCTATGTCGATTCCTTCAGGGCCCTCCATCCTGAGCCGGACAATTATACGTGGTGGACCTACCGGAGTAATGCACGCGAACGGAACATCGGGTGGCGGCTGGACTATTTCTGTGTTTCTGAAGCCATGTGGGATGCGGTGGAAGGCGCTGCCATTCTGAGCGACATCCATGGTTCAGATCATTGTCCGGTTGAACTCACGCTGGGATAACTGTGAACTCAATTTGAGTCACGGGAATTCCTGTTCCAGTCTTGGCCATGACATTTCTCGCTGCGGGATCGCTCGGTGTTCCGGAAGAAGGTTCCTGGACGTTGTTGGTCCTTTTCGTCTGCCTCGCAATTGGCGCGTCTTTTATTTGCTCGGTGTTGGAAGCGGTCCTGCTGAGCGTGACCCGACCCTACGTCGCGACTCTGAAAAAGGACAATCCCAACGCGGGCACCCTTCTCGAGCAGATGAAAGAGCAGGTGAATCGGCCTCTCACCGCAATTCTTACCCTTAACACCATTGCCCATACTGTAGGTGCGATGGGAGTCGGTGGACAGGTGAAAGCCCTTTCGGGAGGTGGTGCGTGGGAGTGGATTGCCGGGGCCTTGATGACCTCGGCAGTTCTCATCCTTTCCGAAATCATTCCAAAAAATCTCGGTGCCAGACACTGGAGGGCTTGGGGGCCGTGGGTCGCGCTGATTCTCAATTGGCTGACCCGTTTGATGACCCCCATGATTTGGCTGATTGAACTTTTCAGCAAAGGGAATCTCCACCGGGAAACGTTCAGTCGCGATGAATTGGAAGTCATGGCGGAAATGGGAAGGAACGAAGGCAAGCTTCACGAGGATGAATCACGAATTCTTCGCAATCTGTTGCAGCTTCCCGCCTATTCCGTTCATGACGTCATGACTCCTCGTGTCGTCGTATTCGCACTCCACGAAGATTCCACGATCGAGGAATTCATGAGGGAGCACGATGAAACTCCCTTTTCCCGCATTCCGCTCTATGGAGAGAATTTGGACGATATCCGCGGCTTTATCCTGAAGAATGATGCGCTATTGGCGGCAGCAAAGGACCAGGACGACACCCCGCTTAAGGACTTGGCCAGACCAATCAGCACACTGGCGGCTGCGACAAGCCTCGCCAGTGCTTTTGAACAGATGATCACCAATAACGATCATATTGCCATCGTTCTGGACGAATTCGGAGGCTCCGAGGGGCTGGTCACCTTCGAGGACATTGTCGAGACGCTCTTGGGGCTGGAAATCGTTGATGAGGCCGATACCAAGGAAGACATGCAGGAATTCGCCAGAACGCTTTGGAAACGAAGGGCAAGCCGGATGGGGATCGAAGTTGAAGAGAATGCCGGCCTCGAATCGAAACCGTCCACATCGTCCTCATCATCATGAAGTTTGGACTTCTTGGGGCGGGTTGGTTCGGCCGAACGGCTCACCTAGCCAATCTCCAGGCCATGCCTGAGGCAATCCCTTACGCCGCAAGCAGCCGTAGTGAAGCCAGTCTCGCCGCCGCTCGGGAACTTTCCGGACCTGAGTTGAGAACTTCTACCAACTGGAAAGACGTCCTCGAAATGGATGAAATCGAGGCCGTGATCATTGCGCTGACCAACGATCTTCATTTTGAAGCGTGTCTTGCCGCCTTCGAAGCCGGAAAACACGTTCTTTGCGAGAAACCGCTCGGCCTGACAATCGACCAATGCGACCAGATGATTGCGGCTTCGATAGCAGCTGGCAAAACCCTCCAAGTGGGACACGAAATGCGGTTCCAACGTCTGTATCAAAAAATGCAGGCCATGATTGTCGCCAAATCGATTGGCGACCTGCAGCTGATGTGGTGTCGTGAATACCGCGGCCCGATGAGGCCGGGTTGGCGTTCCAGTGAGGCTCTCACGGGAGGAATGATCCTCGAGAAAAATTCCCATCACTTCGATCTCTTCAATTGGATGATCGACACCTCTCCAGTTCGGGTTTTGGCCACCGGAGGTCGAAACGTTTTGAAGGACCGGGAGGTGCTCGACAATGCCCAGGTCATCGTCGAATACGAAAATGATCGACGCGCCACTCTTGAGGTTTGTTTGTTTGCTCCCTATGGGGGGGAGTGTGAAGTGGGTGCCATCGGTGATCTCGGCAGAATAGATACCCGCAACCAGGACCTTTTCCTTTCTCACCAACGCTTCGACTTGCCGGACCGCACCGAGATGCAAATTGCAGACTCTGAGACCGACGCCAACTTTGTCGATGGCTCCGGTCGCATTGACCGGGGAATCCGGCCGGAGCTGGAGCATTTCGTCCAGTGCTGCCGGACGGGGAAAGCGCCTCTCACAGATGGCCCTTCGGCCAAAATGAGTGTTGCGCTATGCCTCGCCGCTCAGGAATCCATCAAGCGAATAGAGGCTGTTGAAGTTGCCGAACTTCTCAGCCATTAGAATGGCTTGGTGACCATTTGACCGGGCTGCACTCAAAGAAGGAAAGTGGACGGACTGGGACTCGAACCCAGGACCAACCGGTTAAAAGCCGGTTGCTCTACCAACTGAGCTATCCGTCCTTTGAGCAAGACTCTTTCAGTGGGCTGAAAGGGCGGGTATTAACGCCGCTTGAACAGACTTTGCAAGCAAGAATTCCCTCCCTTTAAGCAGATCCAGATTTTTTCTGACGCTTTTCCAATTCCTTCTCGATCCTCTCGATGAGAAACTTCAGATCACTCAGATTCATCGGCTTTTCGAGGACGTCATGCGCGCCAAGATCCAGGGGGCTGTCTGGAAAAACCCGGTTGTTCAAAAACGCCGACATGATGATGAAGGGGATGTCGGACAGCTCGGGGTCTTCTTGAAACGAGACGAAGACCTCAGCGCCGTCCCGCGGCGCCATAATGATGTCCGCGACCACCACGTCAGGTTTCAGGTTTCTCGCCTCGTCTTCAGCGGCATTGGAGTCGTGAAGAGGAACGACTTGATATCCGCCTTCTTCGTCTTCCAGCAACCGTTTCACCAAACTGGTGAATGCCACATCGTCGTCAATCAAGAGGATCTGCCTCTTTGACGGAGATTCCGTGGCTTTCCGGTCCGAACCGCTTGGCAAAGCAGTTGTCGCCTTTGATTGCATGTCGTGGCTAAGGGGGGTGGGTTAATCTGCGGCTTCTCCCCTTCAGAAGTTTCAGAAAAGCTGAACTCCTCTCCTGGCGACAAACCACTGATGCCAAAAAAGCCCATTTTTCCGTAAATGCAAAGAAAGTTAGGAATTATGCCTGATCGCAGGAATGGACCGTTGTGCCGCGGTCTCAGCGGACTTGAATGACAGGTTCAGGTTGACTGTGTCTCATTTTCCTTCAAAGCAAAAAATCCGAGCTCATCCAGCCATCCATCCACTTTTTCCAGCAGCCATTCGGCTCGGGAGTCGTGAAGCGGTTCATGCGGCGATCCTTCCACCGAAACGAAAGCCATTTGCGTTGCAGGAACAAGGTCGAAAAGCTTGCGACTGGCTTCTGGTGAACAAACGTGATCTTCCGTCCCATGCGACATCAAAACCTTGAGACTGGAGTCCATTTTTTCAATATTTTGCGGTAGGCCCACCCCTTTCTGGATGAGTTCTGCGCCGAAAGAAGCCGAAACTTTACTGTGCATCAAAGGATCCTTCTCCACGGTGCCCGTTTTGGGATCCGGGTGGCGCAACAATTCGCTGCGAACGCCCGTGCCCAAGCTGAGCCAAGGAAGCCATGGGCCAAGCCATTTCGACAATTTCACCAAAATGGGTGGCTGCCCCGCAGAAGGGTCGATCAGCGGTGAACTGATCCATGCAAAATGAAATAACTCCGATCGACGAGGTAAATAGTCGAGAGCGACCAAACCACCCATCGAATGGGCAAACACCCCGATTGGCGCCTGCTCCGGCAAGTTCCCCTTCAAAAGCAGACAGTTGCGGTCCAGCAGATCCCCAATCAAATCAAAGGAGGGAACATGCCCTCGCGAGCCGCTGGAGAGCCCGTGACCAGGAAGATCCACTCCAACGCAGAGAAACCCCCGATCACAGAACCGTTTCGCCACGTGAGAATACCGTCCGAGATGATCCCCCAACCCATGAATCATGACCACCCCACCCATCGGCTTACCTTCCGGCCGATACCAGTATCGGCGAATCTCATGACCGGATTCCGCCTCAAAAATTTCGGTTTCGAACTTCATTCCATGATGCGCGATTGCATCGCTGACTGAAGCTTTGCAATGAATCGCTCTTCCACCATCAGGTTGTTTTGCCCAAACGAATTTTCCAGATTCCTGAGGATTCGAGAAAAGATGGCACCAGCGGTCGCCTCCTGCGAAACCACTTCGCGAACTTCCTTGCCAGCCAGCGGATGGTGAAGGACGAGATCCGTCGCTGAGATCACTCTTCCATCATTGAAACAGTCGATCAGAAACAACTCACCACTTCTCTGACAAATCGCCCGGGCAAGGAAATGGGCCGGGTAATTGCATCCTCCCACTTCAAGATCGAGTCGCTGTCCCACGAGGATGAAGATGCACGCCAGGCTGATCGGATTGCCCTTCTTTCGTTCCAGAACGCGCCTGAGGTTGCTGTTGTCAGGATGATAGTAACGTTCGGTATCTCCACTGAACATCGCAATGCTGAAGAGAAAGTTTGCCAAATTCCGAAATTCGGGGAACAAAGACTCTTCATGAAACTCTTCGGCCAGCCGATCCAGCTGCGCCTCCAACTCGGTGCTTTCCTTCGAAGGTTCCAGATATTCAGAGAGCAGAATCAATCCTCCCTCCAAGTCCTTATCCAAGTCCGCGCTGCTTAGCCAGTCCTTCCACCGATCATAAAAATCATCCTGACGATACTCTCTCTGTAGTTCGAGTGCCCGGTCTTTCAGGTCCAAC
>JBCDHN010000292.1:0-4962 GCA_038749915.1 Verrucomicrobiota bacterium
AAAAGAAACGAGGACACCGTCACTTCGTTTTCCCGACCCAAGAAGAGGTAGACAGAGTGCGAGCAGGATGAAGAATGGGGCTCCACGTTTCATAACAACATTAGAACCCGGATTGAAGGTCCTTTCAAGCGAGACGGATCTGAAGGGCCTCTGATTCACTGGAAAACCTGCTGTGATCCTGACCGATGAATTGAGTTTCAGAAGAAAACGGTTGTCAGGCGTGCTATGATTCTCTAGAAAACGTTTCGATTTTCGACGGACGATTGCGTCGAACGAATAGGCAATATTTTCCAATACCTCCCAAAATACCTCGGATTGTTATGATACCTGAAGATTCAGCGACTCCTTCAATTGACCCAACCCAGGCCGAAGGCTCGGAAGTGGTGACTGAAGAAAAGCTCAGCCCCAAGCTTCGACAGCTCTTCATGAAGGGAATGAGCGCACTTGATCAAAAAAACTTCGACTACACGATTAATCTGCTTCAGGCCGTGCTCAAAGAGGAGCCAAAGTTTCTCATGGGACGGAAGCGACTGCGGGAAGCGGCAATCAAGAAAAAAGAAGCCGAGAGCAAACGGATCAACATCAAGACCGGCGGCATCGGCGCCATGAAGTTGCAGCCCATGGTCAAAAAGGATCCTTCGGCTGCGATTGTCGCTTTGGAAAAAGAAGTGCTCGCTGCCGAGCCCTACAACCCTCAGGGGAACCAACTTCTTTTTGAGGCCTGCCGCGCTGCCTCCATGCCGATGACCGCAGGGTTTGCGCTGGAGACTTTGGTGCAGGGAAATCCGGAGAACACCAAGTACATGCACCAACTGGGTGACTTCTACATGGATCACGATTTCTGGGAGCAGGCATCGATCGTCTTTGCCCGGATCACTAGCTTTGACCCGACCGACCTGAATGCGACCCAGAAGGAGAAGAACGCCACCGCGCGTGCCTCCATGGCCAAGCAGAAGGAGGGTGGAATGCGCGGGAACCTGCGTGATGCGGAAGGCGCGGCTGAGCTTGAAAAGCAGAACCGCTCCGGTATGACCCGGGAGCAGCTCGAAGAGCAAATTGCGACTTACCAGGCGAAGTATGCCGAAGACCAGAACAATCTCCAGACTGTAAAAGAGCTGGCGGGACTCTATGAGCAGTTGGAGGATTTTGACTCCGCTCTCAGTTATTACGAATGGGCGCATACGCTCAGCGACGGTGACGTTTCCCTGGAGAAAAAAGTGATCGAGACCCGGGAAACCCAGCGCAATCGCAAGATTCGCGAATACGAATCCTGGCTGGCCGAGAACGAAGGACATGCCGATTACGACACAGTCAAAGCCGACTACGACGAATTCAAAGGTGGTCACTTCAAGGCACAGATTGATGCCTACCAGGAGCAGGTCGATCGAAATCCGACCGACAACGCCCTCCGCTTCAAGCTGGGTGAAGCCCTCTATGAGGCCGGAGAAATGAAGGACGCCATCCCCCAGCTTCAGCGAGCCCAATCAAGCCCGAACCTCCGGACCAAGGCAATGCTTCTCCTCGGCAAGTGTTATGAAGGCCGCAACATGAATGACCTCGCCATCGACCAGTTTCAGAAAGCAGCCGCCGAGCTCCAGATCATGGACGATACCAAGAAGGAGTTGCTCTATTCCCTCGGCCAGATCCACCAGAAGGTGGGCGACAAGGCTGCAGCTCTCGAATGCATGAAGGAGATTTACGCGGTCGATTATGGATACCGCGACGTTGCTGATTTGGTCGAGAGCTCCTACGAGTAGGCTCGCTCCCTAACCAACCGAAGTCATTTCGCTGCTGTCGGCGGACTTGAGCCCGGCTTCGAGGACGCGCATGATCTCGACGCCGTCCCGGAAGTTTGGCGAAATGCTTTTCTGGTCGCATATCGCGTTGACGAAGTCCGCCACGGCGTGGACGAATCCGTGCTCATAGCCAATGACATGCCCGGGGGGCCACCACTTGGCGGCATAGGGATGAACCGGCTCCGTGACGAGGATGTCGCGCCACCCGCGTGAATCCGGATCATCCGCTTCGTTCCAGAATTTCAGGCGATTCATGTCTTCCAGATCCCAGGACAGACCACCTTTGCTACCGTAAATTTCAAAGGTGTGGTGATTGCGGCGACCGGTCGCATAGCGCGTTGTCTCGATTGTGCCCACAGCGCCGTTGCTGAATTGCACGGTCATGAGTGAGGCGTCATCGACCTCCACCTCGCCAGTTTGCTCGGGATCTTCCGCGAGTGGTCGTTCCTTGGTGAAGGTCTTCGTCAGGCAATGAACCCGATCAATCTTCCCCATCAGGAAAAGCGCCATATCGACGGCGTGAGAACTCAGATCCCAGTGAGGCCCCGCACCGGCGGTCGCTTTTTTCAGCTTCCAGTCGAGCGGTTTCTGCGGGTCAATGAGCCAGCTTTGCTGATAGGCACCACGCCAGTGAAAAAGCGTTCCCAGCTTTCCTTCGTCGATGAACTGTTTTGCGAGGGCGACGGCGGGACAGCGTTGGTAGTTGTGATTGAGGTAGTGAACCACGCCCGCAGCTTCGGCCGCTTCGGCCAATTGCTCGGCTTCGGCTGCAGTCAGGGTGAAGGGTTTTTCGCAAAAAACGTGTTTCCCGGCCTGGACCGCAGCGAGCGCGGTTTCGAAATGGAGATGGGTGGGCAGGGAGATATCCACGATATCGATGTCGTCGCGTTCGATGGTTTTTCGCCAGTCGGATTCGGTCTCTTCCCAGCCCCAGCGGGTCGCGAATTCGGTCAACGCGGCCTGATCCCGTCCGGTCGCGACTTTGAGGACCGGCACGGTCGGCAGATCGAAAAAGAGCGGAGCCTTGATCCAGGCATTGCTGTGGGCGCGTCCCATGAAGCGGTGACCGAGGATGGCGACGTTGAGCGGTTTTTCCATGGCCGGAAGATTGAGATTCGATTGGTGAAAAGGCAACTCCCGGGCAAAAATTTCTGGACGATGCAACTGTTCTAATGAACAGTTATTTTGAAATCTGGAAATGGCGACGACTTCAGCGGAGAAAATGATCGAATTGCGGGGATTGCTGCGCGAGCGCTTTCCGGAGGCGCATCGTAGCAAGCCCGAAGAAACGCGGGATCGGCTCGAAACCGGCATCCAGATGCTGGATCGGATTGGGGTAGGGCAACGCCAGATTACCGAGATCGTCAGTCCGGGAGAGAGTCGGGGCGCGGGACTGGTATTCGCCAGCTTATTGCGAACCATGGCGGCTCGGAATCAGCACCTGGCCTTGATCGATGCGCGGGACAGTTTTGATCCGGAGTCTCTGGGCACCGAAATTTGCCGCTGGCTGTTCTGGGTGCGCTGTCGCGAAATCGGCAACGCAATGAAGGCGGCGGATTGGTTGCTGCGGGACGGCAATCTGCCGCACGTCGTGCTGGATTTGCAACAAACGCCGGTCCGCGAAATCCGGCGTTTGCCAAGCAGTGGCTGGCACCGTTTGCGATCGTTGGTGGAGCAAACCGGGACAACGCTGGTGGTGCAAACCCCGGAGCGGATGATTCCGAGTGCCCATTTGCGGGTGACGCTGGAACAGGATTTTGACCTGGATGCGTTGGATACCCTGCAGTCGGAGCTGAAATGCCGGGTCATGGCAAAAGTGGTTCGGTCCAGGTTCGAGGCCGAATCCTGGGATGATCGAATGAGCGCCTGATTCCGGGAGAGAGTTTCTGAGTCAGATGTTTGCCGCGCTCACCATTCCCAATTTTCATCTTACCGCCCAGCTGCGGAATCGGCCGGATTTGGAGGGGCAACCTGTCGTGCTCCTGGACGACACGGCGCTTTCCGCCAAAACGCAGAAATTGCGGGGCAAAGCCCGGGTTTTGCAGCGCAATCGGGCTGCAGCAGAGCATGATGTGGAGTTGGGGATGACGGCGGTTCAGGCCCAGGCGCGGTCTGCGTCTCTTCATCTGTTGAATCACGAGGCGGAGGACGAAGCCTGGGCGCAAAGTGATTTGCTCGACTGTGCTGCGGCATTTACTCCGGATTTTGAGGCAACTGCAGATGGTGCGGTGACGCTGGATTTGTTGAGCGTGGCCCAGCCTCCACGCAAAGTTGGCCGGAGCATGGTCGATTGGCTTGCCGGGGCCGAGTTGCCTGCCCAGGTCGGCTTTGCTGAGAATCCGGACCTGGCCTTGTTGGCAGCGAAATTTGCCGATCCGGTGACGATTGTGGAGTCAGCGAAAGAGGCACGGCGCGATTTTCTCGATCCGCTTCCGTTGAGCGCGATTTCACCTTCGCCGGAAGCGTACGAAGTTCTGGATTCCTGGGGGATCGATACGCTCGGGAAGCTGACCCGGCTCCCAAGGCATGAAGTGACGGAACGTCTTGGTCCTGAAGCAGGGACTTTGTGGGATCACGCCTCGGGAACGCGTCGTCGCTTGCTCAAGCTCGTCCGGCCACCCGTGGAATATGCGCAATCGACGGAATTGGAGTTTGAGATCACGACCCTGGAGCCGCTTCTGTTTCTGCTGCGGCGTTGGCTGGAGACCATGGTTGCGCGGCTCAACGCCGGCTACCTTGTTGCGGAGCGTCTGCTGTTTTCCCTGCGGTTTGATGATGGAGCAACCCATGAGCGTTCGTTTCGCGTTCCTGATCCTTGTGCCGATGTCGAGTTGCTGTTTGGCATTTTGCACACCCATTTGGAGGACTTTGTGGCCAAGGCACCGATTGTTGCCGCGAGTCTGGATGTCATCCCGACCAAACCCGGCAAGCATCAATTCCACCTCTTTGAATCCAGCATTCGCGATCCCACCCGCTTTGCCGATACCCTTGCCCGGCTCGAGGCTCTCCTCGGATCGGAAAATGTCGGCATTCCCGAATTGCTTCCCACGCATCGCGCGGATTCCTTCCGCATGACGGGATTTGGTGACTCGGCCACTTTATCGTCTCCCCCAGCCAGCCAGTCCCAGCCTTCAAATCTTCCCTCAGTCCCGTTTTTGGGGCTGCC
>JBCDHN010000293.1:0-4959 GCA_038749915.1 Verrucomicrobiota bacterium
CCTTGAATGAGTGGGGGCCACAGTGGGATGCTCTGGTATTGGAAGGCGCGGGGAGCCCGGTCGAGCTGAACTTGATGGATCGGGACATTGCGAATCTCAGGCCGATCAACCATCTCGACGGACGCTGGGTTCTGTGTGCCGACATTGAGCGCGGCGGTGTTTTTGCTCAGATCGTGGGAACGTGGAACCTCTTACCTCAGAAAATGAGAGACCGCTGCCTCGGAGTAGTGGTCAACAAGTTTCGTGGCGATCTCAGTTTGTTTGATGATGCTCAACGTTATCTCGGCAAACATGTCGAAGCACCCTTGTTAGGTACGTTGCCATATCGAAACGACTTACAGCCGGAACCGGAAGACAGCCTGGCCTTGAAACAGGATACCGGAGATCGCGAAGGGGCCGTCATCGCATGGATCAAGTTGCCTTTCCTCTCCAACTCAACCGACGCGGAACCGTGGGCGGATGATGCAGGCGTGCGGACCCGATGGATGAACTCGCCCCCCGAGCTGGGGAATGCAAAAGCCATCGTCATTCCGGGCTCCAAAGACACGTTGAACGATTTGAAGTGGCTCAGGGAGACGGGCTGGGCCGACGTGCTTCGAAAGACTGAGATTCCAGTGGTGGGGATTTGTGGTGGTTTCCAGATGTTGGGTCGCAGCTTGGAAGATGCAGATGGGCTCTCCGGCAGCGCCGGGTCCGTGGCAGGGTTGGACTGTTTGCCCATGAGGACGACTTTTGAATCCCAAAAACTGGTGAAGCAGGGCAAGGTGCAGTGGGGTGATTCTGGACCAAGCTGGACGGGGTATGAAATCCACATGGGGCGGACGGAGTTCCAGGGGCCCGTCAAAGCGTTGCTCAACTTGAATGGACGAGAGGAGGGAATCGTGAAAGGAAGATTCTGGGGAACGTATGTGCACGGTGTGTTTGATCATCCTGCAGCGAGATCAGCCTTAGCGGAAGCAGCTGGGATTGCTGAACACCTGCCGGCCAAACTCAGTTGGGCGGAATCGAAATCACGCCTCTACGACGGAATGGCGGACTGTCTGGAGCAGTATTTGAACTTACAACCTCTCTTTGAGTATCTGGGCTATGATCGTTGAGGGGCTTACCACGACACCTTGGCAATTGGGAGCCGCTTTGATTCTGGATGTCGCCCTGGGCGATCCCCGACGGTTACCTCATCCTGCAAAGTGGACAGGTGCGATGGCAGCTCGGATGGAGACCGTGCTAGTCAAATGGCTCGGGAGAACAGTGGGTGCTGGATTCATGTTCTGGGCGGTGATCTGTCTCGGTCAGGGAGCGCTGGTAATCGTGATGGCCTTCTGGCTTCCTTCGCCGATTTGGTGGGTCATCGAAACCTGGCTGATCTATCAGTGCTTTGCCGCGTTGGATATGCATCGTCATGTCAGGGCAATCTTGCGACCTCTGGCGCAAGGCGATTTGCCGGAGGCGCGCTCAAAATTGGGATGGATTGTGGGGCGGGATACCACTCTACTCTCGGAAACCGAAGTGTGCCGGGCAACCGTGGAGAGTGTCGGCGAGAGTGCGTGTGATGCGTTGATGGCTCCGTTGTTCTGGAGTGCCGTGGGCGGGCCGTTCGGCGCCGTGGTTTATCGCGCCACGAATACCCTGGATTCGATCGTGGGCCATCGCGGGGAACGGTATGAGAAGTTTGGGAAGACATCCGCACGGATGGATGACGCACTGAACTGGATTCCGGCCAGGCTCGTGGCTCTACTTTCAGCCCCGGGAAAGCTGATGACGTTTCACCGGGAATCGCAGGCTCACCGAAGCCCGAACGCGGGCTGGGGAGAGGCGGCTGTGGCCTGGGCGACTGGAGTGCGGTTGGGAGGAATCAACTTTTATGAAGGTGAGGCTCTGGAAGGACCTACCTTCAATGAGAATGGAAGGGAGCCGGATCAGGCAGCCGTCGCCAGCTCGCTTCGGTGGTGGTGGCAATTGGTTTTCGCTGGTATCCACACCGCAATAGTTATTTTTTATATATTATGCGCGAAACAGAAAAAAAACGACCTCGTCTCAAAGGCGGAAGGTTTCAGATATATACCGGTGAAGGGAAGGGTAAAAGCACCGCCTCCTTTGGGTTGATGCTGCGAGCTCTCGGCGCCGGATACCGCGTCTTCTATCTTCGAATGCTGAAACCGCGCTGGAAGACGGGCGAACTGAACTTGCTGCCTACACTCCACGAGAATCTAACGTTCCGGAATGTAGAGCAGGATTGGATTCTTTCGCGCAGCAAACATATCCCCGAACATGTGGAACAAATGCAGAAGGCTCTGGTTGGGGAAATGGATCAGTTGGAGGAGGTCTTGGTCAGTGAGGAATACGACCTCATCATTGTGGATGAGATCAATTACGTCATCTCGCGGGACTTGATCCCTCTGGAGCGGGCTCTGGATTTAATCTCGAAGCGCCCCGAAAACGTTGAGTTGGTCTTTACCGGGCGCTATGCCAACGAAAAATTGATCGAAGCGGCAGATCTTGTGACAGAGATGAAGAAGGTGAAGCACTATTTCGACGACGAACAGCCGGCACGTCGCGGAATCGAGTTTTGAAATGAGCGGATTGATTCTAGGAGGGTTGCAAAGCAGCAGCGGAAAAACGGTCGTAACGAGCGTTTTGCTCGCCGCTTTGGCGAAGCAGGGCAAACGGGTTCAGCCCTTTAAGGCAGGTCCGGATTTTATTGATCCGGCCTACCATTCCCTGTTTGGTGAACGCTCTTCCAGGAATCTGGATTTCTGGCTCATGGGTGGAGAGGAAGCGGTGAAACGTGAGGCCTTGGGTCATACCGTCGATTGCCCCGGAATTCTCGAAGGGGTTATGGGGATATTTGATGGCTGGACCCCAAGTTCGGACAGCGAAAGTACCATGCACCTCGCGCGTTTGCTGGATTGGCCCATCGTGCTGGTAGCACCGTGCGCGAAGGCGGGGCGTTCCCTGGGGGCTGCACTTCGCGGCTTTATGGAAGAGGCAGGCAGAGGACGAATTGCCGGGGTCATTTTGAATCAGGTGTCAGGCGACTCTCATCGGGATTATTTGAAAGAAGCCATTCACCCGCTCGGGATCCCTGTTCTGGGTGCACTGCCGGTGAATGCGATGATGAAATGGCCAGAGCGCCACTTGGGCCTTCAAGCAGCTCAGGAAGGGGACTTCTGTTCGGCTGACGATTTGGCTTCGGTGGCGGAGGCTCATCTGGATGTGGAAGCGCTTTGGGAACTCGCCGCAGCAGGGGAACCAGGCGCCGTGGAATCCTCCCCTTCCAACTCCCATGAATCTCGCTTGACGCTGGCAGTCGCCCAGGACGAGGCATTCCATTTTTATTACCGCTCCAATCTGGACCAATTTGACGTGGTGCCGTTTTCTCCGCTGCGAGATCGATCACTACCGGAAGGGGTGGATGCGCTGGCCCTCGGAGGCGGATTTCCGGAAGTGTTTGCCGAGCCGTTGAGCGAGAATTTAGAACTGATGAAGGGCGTTTGGGAGGCGATTGCAGACGGGCTGCCAGTTGTCGCTGAATGTGGAGGACTGATGTACCTTGCCGAAAAGCTCACCGTTGGAGAACGCGATTTCCCCATGAGCGGGGTGGTCCCCGGTACGATTGAAATGACGAATCGCCTGCAACACTTTGGCTATTGCACCGCATCTTCACAGGCGATGGGAGCGGTGACCGGCCATGAGTTTCATCATTCGCGCTGGTTGAGTGAAGAGACGTGCGCGAACGGCTGGGAGGTCACCAAGCGTCGTTCCGGGCGTTCCCGGCGCGAGGGTTTCAGAGTGCATCAATTGCAAGCCACCTATGTCCACTCCATGTGGACACCTGAACTATTTTTACCAGATACAGTATGATGATTTCCATTGGAATCGGGCCAGGAGGCCTGGACTATTTAACGCGAAGAGGAGAGCGACTTATTCGCGAGGCAGAGGTGGTGACCGGGTTCCAAACCGTCATCGATTTTGTGGATGAAATGATTTCGCCGCAAGCCAAACGGATTCCGCTGACCTACAAGAATCAATCGGTTGAGTTGGAAAAGGCGGCTGAAGAACACCATGCCGGAAAGCGAGTGGTGGCGGTGTTCATGGGCGACCTTCACTTCTCAGGTTGGCAGATGCAGGAGCGGGTGGAGAAAGCCTGCGGGCACGTGGTGGATACCGTGCCGGGAATCAGTTCCGCTCAGATTCTGGCCTCGCGCGGGCGGGTCTGCTTTGATGAAACCACCTTCGTAACCTTTCATCGCCGGGGGGATTTGGAGCCGTTTAAAAACCACTTGGTTCGAGTGCTCGAGGACAAGCGTAATGCCATCGTGATTCCTCACCCCTGGGACTTTATGCCAAATCGCATCGCGGAGCATTTGATGAATCAGGGGATTCCTCATGATCTCGCGGTGGAAGTGTGGGAAAATTTGACGGCGGAGGAGGCAACCTGGAAGGGAAGGTTGCGTGAGTGCACGGCTGAATTCAGTGATATGAGTATTATGCTGATCCGAGCGCGAGAACCGTTTCCAAGCGTATTTGTGGATGAGGACAACTAGACCCTACATTTCGACCGAAAGAACAATGATCACTCAGACAACCGATCACTCTGCGATCATCTCTCGACTCTCCGAGGATGGCACCGGGATTGTCATTGCTGGACACGGAAGCCGGAATCCCGGTGGGGCTGCTCAGTTTGATGCCTTTATGGAGAGCTTTGTTAAGGCCGCTCAGCCCTTGCCGGTCACTCATGGATTCCTCGAGTTTGCATCGCCGACCATCGATGTCGCGGTTGCTCAATGTGTGGAAGCTGGCGCGAAACGCATCGCCGTGGTGCCCGCCATTCTCCTCGCGGCAACGCACGCCAAGAATGATATGCCAACTGAAGTGCAAATCATTCAGCGTGATTACCCTCACATCCCGATTCGGTTTGGAGCGCCGATTCATCTGCATCCTCTCGTCTTGGAAGCCTGC
>JBCDHN010000294.1:0-4957 GCA_038749915.1 Verrucomicrobiota bacterium
CGGTCATTGGGGTGAGGAAAGCTCCCATGGTTCTTCTCGTTACCGATATCATTAATTTCAGCGGCCTCTCAGAGCGGCTTGGCGAAGAACGCGTCGCGCAGATTTTGAATGTTTGGTACGACGATTGCCGGGCGATCATGGAGGAAAACGAAGGGACAATCGACAAATTCATGGGAGACGGAATGTTTGGTTACTGGACCAAAACCACTCCACAAGCCCGTTTTCAGGCTTTGGAAGCGGCGAAACTTTTGGCCGAGGGGCCGCGGACACTGCCGTCAGAGCTTCGCCAATTCCTTGAATTTGAGCAAATCTCCGTCCGTTGTGGGGTTGGGATACACATTGGGGAGGCCGCTGTAGGAGCCGTTGCACGTGGCACTCGAACTGCCTTGGGCGACGCTGTGAACATGACCTTTCGCATCGAGTCGCTAACCCGTGAACTCGCTACGCCAATCCTGACCAGCAGCACGTTTCTGAGTGGCTGGGATCCAGGCTCGACCCAGTTTGAGAGCTTTGGTTTTCAGGAACTGAAAGGCTACACCGAACAAATGGAGCTCTTTGGGCTAGCTGATGAAAGCTGAGGCCTCACGGATAGGCCTTACGCTGGTACGGTGGACGCGTGCTCGCATTGGGAGGGCTTAGGAGTTTAGAGCAGTTTTAGTGAAGATGTATCCGATGCCACGAGGAGACTGGGGCTTCAGCAAGGCGTGGTGAAGGAGCATCGCGAGCTCTGTGACTGAGCCAGAACGCAGCTGAAGGCCGAAGGTCCGCTGATCTCGATAATCGGCGAAGCCTCACTTGCTCCCGACCTCACCCACTCTCATCGGCTATAGGTTCAGTAAAACTGCTCTAGACACAAAAAACCCGGAGCCCACAAGGAACTCCGGGTTGAAACGTGGCCAAAAACTTTTGACCTGTCTGGCTTAAGCCATGCCGAAGAAAGGCATGATTGGCTTACCGTCAGGAACAACTTGCTTCGTCTTAGGATCTTCAGAATGACCTGCAACGAGGAATGGACGACCTGATGGAGCGAATACGATCTCATCCAACGGAATTCCAAGCGCCGTAGCGATGGTTGCATTGTAATCCTCAGGAGTCACAGGATTTTCTTCAGGTGCATATCCGTTCTTGTCGGACTTGCCATACTTCTGACCACCGATGATTCCACCACCAGCCATTACACCAGAGAAACAGCGTGGGAAGTGGTCGCGGCCAGCGTTGGCATTGATCTTGTTGGTCCGGCCAAATTCGGTGCCGACGACAATGAGAGTTTCGTCCAGCTTGCCGATAGCCTGAAGGCGGTCGATCAGGGCTGACATTGCATCATCCAGGTTCTTTGCGGGGCCCTGGAATGCAGTCTGAATGTTCTGGTGGTTGTCGCAGCCACCGCCGGAAATCCGGACAGCGCCGACACCCTTCTCGATCAAACGTGAAGCGAGCAGGGCACCTTGTCCCATGCGTCCCATGCCGAACTTCTGACGCTCGGAATTGCTTTCCTTGCTCAGATCGAAGACGTCGAGGTCATCGCTCTTCAGGAAGGACATGGTGTTGTCGTAATACTCGCTGTAAGCTTCCACTTCGCGGGTAGCAAACTTGGATTCGAAGGAACGGTTGAACGTATTCAGTGCTTCCATTCTCTTTTGCTCACGAGAAGAATCGACTGGAGACATGGAGTCTGGAAGACCGCGATTAGGATCACCAATTGGGAGCGGAGCGTAGGCTGGTCCCATGAAGCCGGAACCGGGAAGAGCGCCACCACCAACGACGAACGATGATGGAAGGTTGGACTGCTCGTTTGGACCGTGGAATCTCTGCTTCCAGGCAACCATTTCAGGGTGGACGATCGTGGCCCGCTTCTGGTAACCGGTGAGCATCCAGTAGCGACCACCGTCGTGAGCACCTGTCTTTTGGGTCAGGGTGTTTACGATCGCGAGTTTGTCAGCCATTTTGGCCAAACGCGGGAAGTAGGAACCGACGCGGATTCCATCGACGTTGGTGCCGATTGAACCGATAGGACCGGCGATGTCTGAAGGCGCGTCAGGCTTGGGATCGAAACTGTCGATGTGGGTCATTCCCCCACCCATGTAGAGGTAGATGAGGTGTTTTGCCTTGCCGGCGGTGCCGTTCGCTGCCATGGCGCGATCGACAACGGGCATCATGCTAAGGCCCAATGCCGCTTTCGCAGTGTTGGCCGCAAATTGGCGGCGCGATAGCGGGTTGAGTTTGTTCAGTTCGTCTTTCATAATGGGAAGTGTGCAGTTTTTGGATTTGGGATGGGTAGAGATGGAGATTGTTTACTGGATGAACATGAATTCGCGGGTGTTGAGCAGCGCCCAGATCAGGTCGCTGTAATCGTCGCCCTGAACCAGGTTCTTGGCTTGGGTGGCCTCGTCGGAAGTAGGCTTGCGATTCAGCACGCTGAGGAAGACAACGTTGACACCGTCCGCCTGGGACTTGGCTGCTTTCGCATTGCGGACAAGGGAAGTCTTGTCTTGTACCATGGTCTTGTTGGTAAGGTCTCCGTTAAGGAGATACATGACCTGCGGAACAGATCCGACGGAGTTGGCATTTTGGATGATCAACTTGTCGGACTGACCAAATTTGAAGAGCATGGATCCCACTGGAGCAGGCAACCGCTGCTCCGAAGCACGGACCATACCTCCACGGCCACGGTTTCCGCCCATGGCCGCCATGTCCATGTCGCTCATTTCCATGGTTTGAATTCCTCCCATGGAGTTGAACTTGTTCTTCATTTCGAGGGCTTGCTTGAAGCTCACTTTGGACCAGTCGGTTTGCATGAAAGCCTGGTAATCTTCCAAAACTCGGGTGCGGGCTGCCTCAGGCTTGCTGCTTGAAAGAGCGACCATCGAGTCCCAAAGCTGCTCGGACGTCATCCGGCGAAGAACCGGAGCAGAGAAGTGATACTCCCCTTTGTCGACCTGAGCCATGGTGGGCGAGTGGTGGTTTGCTTCCTGCTGGTAAGCCCGGCTGTTGTAGAGTGTGCGAAGGAATCCTTTGATGTCGTAATTGAGACCAAGCATGATTTCTTCAAGATACTTGAGAAGCTCGTAGTTTTGCGCCTGGCCATCCAAGTGACCTGGAACGTTGTGAACCGGCTCAATCTGGCCGAGACCGAAAGCGAACTTCCAGAGGCGGTTGACGATGTTGATGGTGAAGCGCGGGTGCTCTTTGTCCGTCATCCAGTCAGCGAATGCCAAACGTGGATTTTCGAACTCTTCTAGTTCAACGACCTTGCCGAAGTATGCCGCCGGAGAAACGGACTCCATTGGGTCGGCGTCGTCATACTTGTAGTCGTGAGGCAGGCGAACGCTACCGGTAGCTCCGTCTGTTGCACCGTAGCGATAGGAACCAAGAATGTCCTGAAGGTTCCGGTCGAAGCGAGGCATGGGCTGCTTGCCGGCATTCATCGTCCGCCACTCAGCTTGGTAGGTCTTGAGGGCGGTCGAGGCGATCTTGCCTTCTTCACTGTTAGACCTCAGGTTGACGCCTCCGAAGAAGGCTGCCATTCGGTAGAAATCCATCTGATAGACCTCCTCGAATGGGTGATCGTGACACTGGGCACAAGTGATCTCTGTTCCGGTGAAAACCGTGAACGTATTCGATAGGTTACAGAGAGGCATCCCGATGTCGGTCAACATGTAACCCACGGCTGGATTCTCCCAGTAGGAGCCCTGGCTGGAAACCATTTCAGTAACCCACTCGTCCCATGGACGGTTGGAGCGAATCTGATCCTTGGTCCAGTCAACGTAAGCGCCGGTTTTGATGCCGTTCAGACCGTTCATTCCAATTCCGTCGCGAATCCGAAGAAGGTCCGAAAGGAAGGTAAAGAAGTGGCTGACAAAAGCTTCCGAATCGAGAAGATCGTCGATCAGCTGTGCTCGCTTATTGCTGCTCCGGTTTTCGAGGAATGCGACTGTCTCGTCATAAGTTGGAATTCGACCTCCAATGTCGAGGTAGACTCGACGAACGAATTGCGAAACGTTCATCACGCTCTTGAAAGTAGGACTCTCCGCCGTTCCAGCAACCCCGCCAGTTGGAAAGGTCATCTGCTGGAGATATTTGAGCTCATCCAGCTTCTTGGTCTTGTCCGAAGCGGTGAATGCGGCGCTGGTGGGTGTCTCGTAAATCTTTTTCAGATCTTCCCGGATCTCAATGTTTGCCTTGAGAAGCTTGGTCATCACCAGCCGATCGATATTTTTCGCAGCCGTTCCTGTATCGATAGGGGCGTTGTCCCGGACATACTTTTGGTCAGCAGCGCTCAGCAAATTAAGCGGGAAGGCCAAGGTTTTGCCGTTTTCCATTTTCATGAGGACTTTTCCGTCCTTCATTCCCACCATTTCCGCGGAAACGTTGCGGCCTTTGGTGTCTGTCCAGGTGCGCATTTCACCTGCCATAAGTGGTGCCGTGATTAAGCCGAGCACAGTGAGGGCTAGGAGTCTTTTCATAGTGAATCTATAGTGAGACGGTGTGGTTTGATGTTCGCGAAACTCGTTATCTACGATGGGAAAACGGGTCACTGAGTTTTATTTTCTCAACTATTGCCAAAAATAGCCAAAAAAATCGCTCGGATCCGGGATTTTGTGTGGGAAAGCCGAGGGCCATACCGCGAAGCCCTAGATTTTATACCATAAAAAAAGCTGCCTGACATGATAGTCAAGCAGCTTTAATATTTTGAGAATGTTAAGTAAAACCTCGCTTACTTCGCTGCTTCTGCTTGTTTTTTGGCGTCCAGTCGCAGCTGTTCGAGGCGGGAGAGCGGTTTCTCCGTCGGTTTCTTGGGCGCCGGAGTCTTCGCTGATGCTGTTTTGGAAGGGGCAGGCTTGGCGGGTTCTTTCGGTTTGGGATCAACCCGGACTATTCCTCCCATCCCGGCCCTTTGGCTCATCTTTTTGTCACCTTCATTGAAAGTAATCTGGCAGAAAAGATTTTTGTGTTGGCC
>JBCDHN010000295.1:0-4950 GCA_038749915.1 Verrucomicrobiota bacterium
CCATAATCTTTCTTGGCGATTCAATCACCCATCAATGCCTTTATACCCAATATCTGGAGAATTTCTTTCTCACTCGATATCCCGACCGACGAATTCAATTTCACAATGCCGGCGTCTCCGGTGACAACGTTGGCAACGTATTGGTAAGGTTCGAAGATGATGTGGCGGCTTATGATCCAGATTATGTTCTCATACTTCTGGGGATGAACGATGGTCAATACGAGGATTTCAATGCAGAAACATTTTCGACCTATCAAAAGGGAATGGGCGAGCTACTCGACTACATCCAACGTCTCGACGCCAAACCCATTTTGCTGTCTCCCACCATGTTCGATCATGCAACCGCAGAGCGAAGAGTCAACGATCCCGACTGGAGATTTCGGAGCAAGGAATTCTCTCCCAACTACAATGCGTTGATGGCCTTTTTCGGTGGATGGGGACTGGAAGAGGCTGGAAGGCGCCGCATCCCTTTTGTCAATCTTTGGGCCCCGTTGAATACACACACCATTGCCCAACGTCACGCTCAGCCTGAATTTACGATGATTGATGATGCGATCCATCCCCAGGCCTCCGGCCAGTTCGTCATGGCATTCGAAATTTTGTCTCAGCTCGGAGTACGGGAAAAGTCCGTCAGTGGGATCACCGTCACCAACCGCGGAACCAAATGGATCGGCAGAGGTGTCGAGAACCTGAGCGCCACCAAGGATGGTGCGGAAATCCGTTTCTCTTTCACTGCGCGCTCTCTTCCTTGGGTTATCCCTGAAGACGAAGCCACCATCAACCTCAAATGGCAGCTCCCTTCCGATGGGCGGATGGGCTATCGAATCACAAAAGCCGGACACAAGCTCAGCGCGGACCGACTTAAAGTAGCAGGACTGAAACCCGGAACCTATGAAGTGCTGATTTATGGCCAAGCTGTTGGCAAATGGAGTCACATCGCTCTCGGGACAAAAATCGAGATTCAGGAAAACGAGAGGACACCGCAATATCAACAAGCCCTTCAGGTTGCCCTTCTCAATCAGAAGCGGAACGACCAATATGTGCGGCCTCTTCGAGATGTTTGGGGGAGGATCAAAGGCTATCACCGCAAAATTGCCGCTGGTGAAACTGAATTGGTGAGTAAACTCGACGAAGCAAAGGCCGAGGCAGAATCCCTAAGCGCTCTAGCATCAAATTCCTTGTCGAAGATCTATCAGGTCGCTCAGCCCAAAAAACAGGAATGGATCATCCGCAAGGTGGAATCGGAAAATTGACCCAATTCGCTACCTCGTTGACGTACTGCAACCCCGGTTGAAAACTCCTCAACCGGGGCTGCTGGTGCACTAACGTTATCTATATATGAGAGGATTCCTAGAAAGACACCCGCTTCGCTCGTAACACTTCATCGTGAAACTGAAAACGTTCCCTTCCGGAGTTCGAATTGATGGAGTAACGTTCCCGTTCGAACTCTCGACCAGAAGAATGACTGCTACGGCCGTGGTTCCGGTGAGAGTCGGTCAGGTTGCAGGAGCTTTCCAGAGACTGGAGAGCATTCTTGGTCTGAAACAATCTCATTCGGATGGGGCGATTCAAGCTCATCCGTGAAAGCTGATTCAAGTCCTCTTCGAGATACCGAATCTGGCTACTGAGGTAGCGGCCCGTCTTTCCAGCGCGAACCGAACGCACCAACTGTGCAGAGTGATCATCGATCGCCGCACCCAACGAACGGAGTTGGCGAAAAGAATTGGCTCGCGAGCGGCGATCGCGTTCACAACTTGAGCTGAAGCGGCTGCTATTGTTGTACTGAAGCGAGACATCAATGACGCGATGTAGCTCTACGGCGGCACGTTCGAAGTCTTTCGCCCGGGAAAGAAGGACATGATTACTCCGATGGTCATGAGGTCCTGCATAGGAGCCTGCTGTAGCGAAGAGCAGCACAACTCCCGATGCGATGGTTGTTATCTTTGGGTTATGTATCATTGTATCTGGGTATTAATGAATGGATGATCCCCAGACGTATTCCCCCCTCTTGATTGCATCATTCACGACAAACGTTTCCTAACCAATCGCCCGCGATTTTATTCATTCTTTTTCTTAAAAAAGAGCGATGAGCTTTTACTTCCTCTGTTTCTTTCCAACCTAAGCCGCTTTCTTTTCGCCACCGAATTTCCTGACAACCACGTAAAAAAGCGGAGCGAAAAAGATCCCGAGAAACGTGGCTGCAATCATCCCAAAGAAGACCGCTGTCCCCAAAGCCTGCCGCATCTCTGCTCCGGGCCCCGAAGCAATGACCAACGGAATGACTCCCAGAATGAAGGCCATTGCCGTCATCAAGATGGGACGCAAACGAAGACGTGCTGCTTCGAGAGCAGCTTCGAACCGATCCTTGCCTTCATCCTCCAGCTGCCGGGCGAATTCGACAATGAGAATCGCATTCTTGCTCGCCAGACCAATCAACACCACCAGGCCAATCTGGGTAAGAATGTTGTTGTCCATCCCGCGAAGATAAACACCCCAGATCGCTCCCACGAGACAAAGCGGAACCGTCAGAATCACGGCAAAGGGTAGCCCCCAACTCTCATATTGAG
Organism: Verrucomicrobiota bacterium; assembly: GCA_038749915.1. GTDB lineage: Bacteria > Verrucomicrobiota > Verrucomicrobiia > Verrucomicrobiales > DEV007 > JBCDHN01. The sequence goes on from JBCDHN010000295.1 coordinate 2,568, forward strand.
CGGACAACAACAGAAAGACAAACATCACGGCGAGCAGGAAAATAAGAATGCTCGACGAACCCCCTGCCTTCTTCTCTTGAAAGGCCAGTTCCGTCCATTCATAAGAAATTCCTTGCGGCAGGACCTGCGACGCTACCTGCTCCATTCTGGAAATCGCTTGTCCGGTCGAATAGGGTGGCATCGTGGCTCCAAGCAGATCTGCTGAAGGAAAGAGGTTGTGCCTGACAACTCGGTCCGGTCCGGTTCGCTGCCGAACATCCACCAGTGATCCCAGCGGAACCATTCCCCCGCTATTGTTTCTTGTCTTGAGTGCGGTGACGTCACTGATGTCGTCGCGATGAACGGCATCCGCCTGTGCCGTCACCCGAAATGTCCGCCCATAAAGATTGAGTTCGTTGACGAAAGACGACCCCAAATAGACTTCCAACGTTTCAAAGACGTTGGTGAGCGGCACACCCAGCATGAGGGCTTTCTCACGATCAACATCCGCATAAAATTGAGGAGCGGCGGAGGTGAACGGTGTGAAAGGCTGGGCAATTTCCGGATTTTGCATCGCTGCAAAAATGAGTCCCCAGGTCGATTGCTCCAAGGTCGCATAGCCAAGTCCTGCTCGATCCTGAACCTGCATTTTGAAACCGCCACCATTTCCCAATCCTCGAACTGTCGGAGGAGGAAGGACAATCGTAATCGCGTCCTGGATCCCGCTCGTTGCTCCGCGCAAGCGGTTAATGATGGCATCCCCCGACTGGTTTTTCCGCTTCCGTTCGCTGAACTCGGCAAAGACCGGGAATAGCACAATCGCGTTGGACGCATTGGAAAAGGTCGCCCCGTTAAAACCACTGAATCCAACAACACCAGAAACGTCCGGGTCAGACTTCACGATCTGAATCAACTCCCGGGCCAGTTCATCGCTGCGACTGAGTGAGGCACCGGTGGGGAGCTGAGCTGCAACGATGGCATACCCTTGATCCTGACCGGGAATGAAACCTCCGGGCACCTTGTTGAAACCCCAAAACGAAAGCGCCATCAATCCTCCATAAAGACTAAACATCACGAAACCAAGCCTGAGCGACTTCTTCACCAGCCAGGAATATCCGGTGTTTGAAGCATCGAACCCGCGATTGAAGAGCCAGAAAAACCAGCCCAACAGCACGTTGAGTGTTTTCGTGAGCCAATCCTTTTGCTCGCCGGACTCCCGAAGTAACAGGACCCCGAGCGATGGACTGAGGGTCAGGGAAACCAGGGTGGAGATTACCGTTGAGGTCGCGATGGTAAGTGCGAACTGGGTATAGAACTGGCCACTGATCCCACCAATGAATGCGGTCGGCACAAAGACTCCCAAGAGCACGAGCGAAGTGGCGACCAACGCCCCGGAAACCTCAGCCATTGCTTTGCGGGTGGCTTCCCGCGGCTTCAAACCGGCCGCCAGATTGCGTTCGATGTTCTCGACTACTACAATCGCGTCATCGACGACAATTCCAATGGCAAGCACGAGCCCAAAGAGTGTCAGATTGTTCAGCGAGAAACCAAAGGCGGCCATGATGGCAAAGGTCCCGATCAGGGAAACCGGAATCGCCAGCACGGGGATAATGGCCGCTCGCCACGATTGCAGGAAGACGATCATTACCAGAACCACGAGCAGGACCGCTTCAATCAGGGTCTTGATGACCGCATTGATGGAACTGGAAATGAAACGGGTCGGGTCATAGACAATCTCGTATTCGAGGCCTTCCGGAAAATCGGCCGCCACCTCCTCCATCGCTGCGCGAATCCCATCCGCTGTCTCCAAAGCATTGGATCCCGGCAGCTGGAACACCGGCATTGCCAACGTGGGAATCTCGTTCAGGTAAGCATTGACGTTATAATCGAGCGCGCCGAGTTCAACTCTCGCAACGTCCTTGAGCCGCACAATCCTACCTTCTTCACTGGACTTCACGATAACATCCTCGAACTGCTCTTCGTTCGTCAACCGCCCCAGAGTTGTCACCTGAATCTGAAACGGAACCTCGGTTTCCATCGGCTCTTGACCGATAATCCCAGCTGCAACCTGCAGATTCTGCGTTCTCAGCGCACCAACTACTTCGCCCGGGGTCAAGTTAAACAGATCGAGGCGCTGCGGATCCAGCCACACCCGCATCGAATACTCGCGCCCACCAAAGAGACGCACGTCCCCCACCCCTTCAATCCGGCGAAGCCGTTCGCGAACCTGCAAGAGCGCATAGTTGGAAACATAGAGAAGATCAAAGGTTTCATCGGGAGAATACATCTGCACGACCAGCAGGAGATCGGGCGACGACTTCTGAACCGTAACCCCGATTCGTCTCACCTCTTCGGGTAGGCGCGCTTCGGCAATCGCGACCCGGTTCTGCACCAGAACCTGCGC
>JBCDHN010000296.1:0-4948 GCA_038749915.1 Verrucomicrobiota bacterium
GCCTGATCCAGGGCACGGCGACGTTGGAATTCGAAGACGGTGAGACCTTGGATCTGGTGGCTGGCGATGCATTGATCATTCCCGCTCATCGTCGGCATCGGGTGGGATCGACGTCGCAGGATGCAGTTTGGCTTGCGCTCCATTATCCACCGCCAATGGTGGAGTCATGACTCTTAACTATCGCCAGGCCAGTCGCGCCGAGTTGGATCTTGCGATCGATTGGGCGGCCGGGGAAGGCTGGAACCCGGGGCTCCACGATGGTGACCTCTTTTGGGAAACGGATCCGACCGGGTTTGTCTGTATTGAGCGCGAGGGCGAGGTAATCGGAACCGGTTCGATTGTCCGTTATGGTGAGGACTTCGGCTTCATGGGGTTCTTCATGGTGCGACCGGATTTGAGAGGGCACGGGATCGGGAGAGATTTTTGGATTTGGCGGCGCGATACCCTGCGCACTCGGCTCCGTTCGGATGCGGCGATAGGAATGGACGGAGTGTTCGATATGCAGCCGTTCTATGCCAAGGGCGGTTTTGCCTTCACCCATCGCAATCTGCGCATGGAAGGAATGGGACGGGAAAGTGCTCCGGAGAAGGAACTGGTGAGGCTGACAGATTTGGCGTTTGCCGAGATTTTGGCTTATGACCAACGACACTTTGGCTTCAATCGATCGACGTTTTTGAAATCCTGGATTCAGCCTCCGGGTGGGGCGGCTTTCGGGCTGGTTGAAGAGGGGCAACTCCAGGGGATGGGGGTGATTCGCCCCTGCCAGACCGGATTCAAGATCGGGCCGCTCTTTGCTGACACGCCCAAAGCCGCAGAACACCTGTTTGGGGCGCTGTCAAACCACGCCGCCAACCAACCGATCTATCTGGACATTCCGGAGACGAATGCGGACGCTGTTGCCCTCGCCGTGCGACATGAACTGAAGGAGGTGTTCGGCTGTGCACGCATGTATCATGGGCCGGCTCCGGGGCTGCCGTGGAAGTCGATTTTCGGGATCACAACCTTTGAACTGGGGTGAAAGGAAACTTCTCGGGCGTCGATCTCGGGCTGCTTTTCGATTCTTGCAAATGCCGGTTTGACCAATGGGCTTGCTCAGGGGATTAGGTGTCCAGTTTTTCACCTGAACCGTAAAGAAACCTCACATGCGCAAGAACTTTAGAACTCACCTTGGCCTCCTCCTCGCACTGTTGGCTTTGCCTCTTGGATTGAGTGCTCAGGATTCCAAACCGAAGGTCAAAAAAGTAAAGGTGAAAACGGTGGAAGGGCTTCGGTTTGACCCGGTTCGGTTTACCGTGAAGCGCGGCGAAATGATCGAGCTGAAGCTGGAGAACCACGATCCGAACGATCAGCCTCACAACTTTGTGCTGATCAAGAAGGGCACGCTTTCCGAGATTCAGGCGGCCTCGATGGTGGTGGGTGCGGATTCCATGGAGAAAGGGTTTGTGCCGGACAGTGATGCCGTGCTCGTCAAATCAGGGCTCCTTAATCCTGATGAGAAAGAGACCATCAAATTCCAAGCGCCGAAAGAGAAGGGCATCTATCACTACGTATGCACGTTTCCGGGGCACGCCTTGATCATGTATGGCGCCCTTTATGTGGATGAGAAATACAAGGACGAACTGGCTTACGATCTCAACGTTCCGGAGTTTGTCCGAACCACGGAACTTGAGAAGCTGAAAGCCCTGATGGAGGTGGAGCGGCCTTCTTACCTTCGCCTTTTCATGCCGGATGCCGGCCCGGCCGCGATCGCGGTGGCCTTGCCGGAAAAACAGAACATTTGTTGGGACGCGGGAAACTGTCGGCTGCGCTATGCCTGGTCCGGAGCCTTTGTCGATGCGACCCGGATGTGGAACTCGAACGGGAACTCGCTGGCGAAGTTGTTGGGCGACAAATACTGGGAGACCGGGGGCGGCGAAACGACTTATGGGTTGCAGATCGGTGAGGAATCAACTGCAGAAGTTCACTACAAAGGTTACAGCCTCGTGGCCGGCACCCCGGAATTTCATTACGAGATCGACGGCACCAGCGTCAGTGAGTTGATTACCTCGTCACCGGAAGGGCTCACCTGGCGATTCGAGATTGATTCGCCCAAAGGCGACGTCCGGGTTCTCGCTCCCGACTCCGATGAAGCGACCGTGATGAGTTTGGTTGGCCAGCGCGATGGCGATTTCTGGGTGGTGCCACAGATGGACGCTTCCGAATTTTCCCTTCAACTTACCAAAAAATGATCGAACGACTTTTTCTTTGCTTCCTCCTCGCGGCTTCATCCGCTCTCGCGGAATCCGCCTACAAGGTCCAGAACATCGAGATCGAGAAAGGCCTCGATCCTCAGGTCGGTGGGATCGACGTGCTTCCTGACGGGCGCGTCTTTGTCTGCTTTCACCGGGGAGATGTTCGCCTCTATGATCCGAAGGAAGATTCGTGGTCGATCTTTGCCAAGGGTCTGCACGAACCGCTCGGCATTGTTGCGGAATCGCCGTCTTCCGTGGTGGTGATGCAACGCCCGGAGCTGACGCGGATCATTGACACGGATGAGGATGGAATCGCTGACCGGTTTGAGGTGATCTATGACGATTTCGGGATGACGGGAAACTACCACGAGTTCGCGTTCGGTCCGGTTCGTGACGCGAATGGTGATTGGTTCATCGCCCTCAATGTTGCCTCCAACGGAGCTTCGATTCGTCCGGAGATTCGCGGTGAATTTCAGCAAGTCGGGATGCCGCGGGAGGATTTCGCCTTGGAGTGGAGCAAGGTGAAAGGCAAAGCCGGCCGGATGTATTCGCGGGCGCCGTATCGCGGCTGGGTCATGAAAATTGATCACAAAACCGGCGAAGCGACTCCTTGGGCCAGCGGTTTCCGTTCGCCGAATGGGATTGGGTTTGATGGAGAAGGGAATCTCTATGCCTCAGACAATCAGGGCGACTGGCTCGGGACCAGCAAATTGCATCACGTCGGGAAGGGGAAGTTTCACGGTCATCCCGCAAGCTTGCCCTGGACCGAAGGTTATGACGGTCGCCCCCCGCTGGAGATCCCGGTCGAGGATCTTGAAGCGATGCGCACTCCGGCTGCGATTTGGTTTACCCAGGGGAGCATGTCCAATTCGCCGACCCAGCCGATCCTCATCCCGGAAGGGTTTGGGCCATTTGCCGGCCAGATGCTGATCGGGGAAATGAACCGGTCGCGCATTCTCCGTCTCATGATGCAGGAAGTGAACGGGGTGATGCAGGGAGCCTGCGTCCCGTTTTTGGACGGGGAAGGATTGCCCCGCGGTGTCAATCGGCTCGCGTTTGGCCCGGATCAAAGTCTTTGGACCGGCCATACCCACCTTTCCTGGGCTGGCGGTGAAGGGATGACGCGGATTCGATACGACGAGAACATCGCGGTGAACGAAATTCAGGATCTCTCCCTCACCCAGGATGGATTTCAGGTGACCTTCACGAAACCACAGGAGGACCTCGGTGAGATCAAACTCAGCGCCTACACCTTTCTCTATCAGAGCAAGTATGGCTCTCCCAAGATCGATGAGGCAAAGGTGAAGTTTGAGATCAAGTCGATCTCCGACACCGAAATCGCCATGGTTCTGGCCGAGCCGTTGAAAAAGGACTTCTGCTACGAGTTTCACTTCCCAAGCGTGGGAAACCCGATGGTCTGCTACACGGTTCGGGAAATTCCTGATTGATTTGGTGAAGCTTGTCCGATGCTGAAAGCATCGCCCAAATCCGCGGATATGATCGGCGACGCCTTCAGCGTCTTCGTTGGTTCAGCGTCCTCCTTAGTTCAGCGTCAATCGCGCTAAAGGTATCGGACCCCATTCTGGAATTTCCCACGGCTGGCCTTGCCACATCGAGTAGGTCTGGTTAGCGTCAACGTTGATGAAATCCCGACGCTCTTTTCTCGCGGCCTCCTTGGCTGCTCTTGGTTCGACGACCCTTCCTCTCACCGCGAAGTCGAAAGACTGGCATTTCTGCACCTTCACCAAGCCGTTTCAGCATTTGAGCTATGGCGAAATGGCGAAGGTGATCGCTGAGTTGGGCTTTCAAGGCATCGAGGCCCCCGTTCGTCCCAAGGGACACGTCTTGCCCGAGAAGGTGGAAGAGGACTTACCCAAAATGGTGGAAGCGCTGAAGGCCGAGAATCTCGAAGTCACGATTCTCGCATCTGGAATCAACGCAGTGAATGAGGAACAACGCACCGAAGTCGTGTTGCGGACGGCGGCGAGTCTGGGGATCAAACGCTTTCGCATGGCCTACTACAAGTATGATTTGGAGAAACCGATTCTGGCGCAGCTCGATGAATTTCGCCCTCAGCTCCGTGATTTGATTGCGCTTTCCAAGGAGCTGGGGATCAAGCCGGTTTACCAGAATCATTCCGGCAAGAACTACGTTGGAGCATCACTCTGGGACCTCCACGAGCTGATGCGGGAGCATGATTCCGCAGACATCGGAAGTGCCTACGATATTGGCCATTCCACGGTCGAAGGCGGCAAAGCCTGGGAACTCGACTTCCGCCTGATGCGTCCCTACATCGACAGCGTTTACATCAAGGAACCCGCTTGGAACCAAAATAAGCTGAGCTGGGGACACCTCGGTGATGGCGTGCTTGATCCCCGGTTTTTCAAGTTGCTGAAGCAGACGAAGTTTGATGGCCCCGTCAATCTTCACGTCGAATACCTCGGCCACAAAGATCCGGAAGTCGTTCCCAAGGTGATTGAAGCAACGCGCAAAGATTTTGCGACGCTCAAGTCGTGGCTGGAGAATGCCTGATTTGGGCTGAAGAATCGGTCGTCTGCCTTCAAACCCTAAGATTGAAAGGTGCTTTTCGGAATTGAGATTGCTCTGGATTGAATCAGAGTTCTCCCAACCCCGATTTTCATGAGTATCCTCAAGTTGTCTGTCAAACCGCGCCCTGTTGAAGAACGCTACGAACGTGTTCGAACCCTCGTTTTCGA
>JBCDHN010000297.1:0-4947 GCA_038749915.1 Verrucomicrobiota bacterium
GTTGGAACAGCACATTAACGATGATGGGGAGATCGACCGTGAGAAGTTGAGAGAGACGATTCGCAGTGCGGTTCGTGCTCTGGATAACGTGATTGATATCAACTTCTATCCTACCGAGGCAGCTAAGAATGCCAACATGCGTCACCGTCCAATCGGACTGGGTGTGATGGGGCTTCAGAATTCTCTCTATAAGAAAGATGTGTCGTTTGCATCGCAGGAAGCGGTGGAATTCAACGATGAGATCATGGAGGCAGTCGCCTACTATGCCTATGAAGCTTCCAGCGATATCGGGAAGGAGAAAGGCAACTATTCCAGTTATGCAGGTTCCAAGTGGGATCGTGGGATGTTGCCTCAGGATACCCTGGATTTTTTGGAAGAAGAACGCGGCGTAAAGATCGATGTTCCGCGCGAAGGCAAGATGGACTGGGAGCCGATCCGTGAGAAAATCCGCAATCAGGGAATGCGGAATTCAAACGTGATTGCGATTGCCCCAACCGCCACGATTTCCAACATCATGGGAAGCACGCCTTGTATCGAGCCTCTCTACAAGAACCTCTTTGTGAAGAGCAATCTGGGTGGAGACTTCATTATGTTGAATCCCTATCTGGTGCGCGATCTCAAGGCTAAAGGGCTTTGGAATCAGGGAATGATCGATCGGTTGAAATATCACAATGGCGAGCTCAATGAGATCGCCGATGTCCCGGCGGATCTCAAAGCCAAGTATATGACGGCATTTGCGATCGACTTTGAGTATTTCATCGCGGCTGCGGGACGTCGTCAAAAGTGGATCGACCAATCCCAGTCCGTGAATCTCTTCCTAGCCAAGCCCGACATGAAGGCACTCTCCCACATGTATCGGTCTGCCTGGCACAAGGGATTGAAGACCACCTACTATTTGCGCACTTTGGCTGCATCCAGCATCGATAAATCGACCATTGATGTGAAGAAGGAAGTTCGAGGCGTTGCCGGCACGGTTGGAACGGAAGAACCGGAAAAGCAGGAGGGGAATAATCAGACTCCTTCTGAAGCGCAACAAGCTTGTAGCATCGATGCCATGATAAATGGCACTGAATGCGAAGCCTGCCAGTAACCGTTCGGAAAAAAGGAAACACTCTTTGGGGGAGTGGTCGGCGCCAAACGGCCACTCCTCACTTTCGCCCACAACCAACACACCACCAACCATGGACTTGACCAGCGTTACGACCACTGACACGACGGATGAGGGGGGAACTCCCATTCTCGCTGACTAACCAACGAAAAGGTTCAACCCTTTTGACCGAGACCCAGCTATCCCGAGAGGGAGGCTGGGTTTTCTCTTGTCAAGTGAGGGAAACTCCTAATGGCTGGGTGAGAAAGCCAGGCAGCTGGGCGAAGGAACAGGAGTGGGCGTTTCCTCAGTGGACACGAGTTGTCCGGTGCGCGGATTGATGCGAAAAACCGTGAGGGTGCTGTCACCCTTGTTTCCAGCGATCAACCAATTCCCACTCGGGGAAATGGCGAAGTGACGAGGTGCACTGCCGGTCTTGTGCTGATCAACCCACGAAAGGAAACCATTGCTCGTCGTTTCATAGACGACAATGGAGTTGTGGCCGCGATTGGAGCCATAAACCCATTTGCCGTTGGGATGAACCTGGATATGGGCGCAGGCATTCGGTCCATCATAGCCCTGAGGAAGAGTGGAAAGCGTCTGACTTGCAACGAGGGCTCCAAGATCAGGATTGCGGGTGAAGACGGAAACAGTGGAATCCAGTTCGTTGATCACGTAGGCGACATCCACGCGTGGATGGAAGTCCATGTGCCGGGGGCCGGAGCCTTGCCCGGCTTTCGACCATGGCTCAATTGCGGAAGACAAGGAACCGTCAAAGTGATTGACCTGGTAAATGAAGACATCGTCCGTTCCGAGGTCGGGAACGTAAGCGAAGCGATTGTCGGGAGACATGCGAACCGCGTGCGGATGGGGTTCAGTTTGTCGGGTAGGATGCGTGCTGGCTCCTTCATGCTGAACGAAAACCGTCGGCAACCCGATCCGACCGTCCGGCTCCAACTGGAATCCGGCAATGGAACCCCAGCGATAGTTGGCAACGAAAGCAAAGCGGCCCCGCTTGTCGACCTCTACAAACGCCGAGGTCGTTCCTCCGGTCTCGACGGAGCTTAGCTCGATCAACTCCTCTTCAGTTACAAGAAAGGAGAGAAGGTGGCTGGAGGACTTCGTTTTTTTGTCGCCGTCGTTGTTCGTGCAATAGAGAAATGGCTGTTCCGGGTGGAAGGCGAGATACGAGGGGGCCGAAACGGCAGCAACCAGTTTGGCCGGCGAAAGGGTTCCATCGGAATCGTCGAGCTGGAACGCATAGATCCCCCCTTTCCCGGCGACATAAAGCGACTCGCCTTGAGCGAATGCAATAAGCCAGAAAGAGCAAATTACGACCAACTTGGTGAGTGGCTGTGCGATCATGGTAAATCCTACCTAGCAGGTTCCATACCGTTCGGCTGTTAGCTTTGACAAGTCAAGTTGCAGCCTCTGCCCCAACAACGGAAGAAGGGCCCCCCGACTGCGTTCTCGGAGAGCCCTTCAGGCCAGGAGGTAGGTTGTTGTTGGTTAGCAGCATTTCACGAACGGTGAAATACTACTAAACCTTTAGAACCATACGAACGGGGTTTTAGTCACGAAAAAACGACGAATTCAAGCATTTTTCCGATCAAAAGCCCTGATGATCAGGGAGTTTGAGGAGTTTTTGCCCAAACCAGCACCCCGAAGATGCTACAAGGCTAGGTTGGGATCGATGTCTTGATCGAGGGGAGATGGCGCCGATCCGTTCTGCAATTTCAGCAATCCGACAAAGCCGATCATTGAGGCATTGTCCGTGCAGAGCTCGGCCGGAGCGATCTTCAATTGGAGATTTTCGGTATCAGCCGCCACGGTCAATGCGGTTCGCAAACTGCTGTTGCAGCTGACCCCTCCGCTTACCGCAACGAGATCTCTCCCAGAAGCTTTGGCGGCGGCGATGGCCTTGCTCACCAACACATCGATAATAGCAGCTTGAAAGGAGGCGCAGAGATCAGCCAGAAGATCCTGGCGTTCCTTCTTGGTAAGCTTCTCAAGCTGATAGAGAAGCGAGGTTTTGAGGCCGCTGAAACTGAACTCCAGATTCCCCGGCTCCTGCATGCTTCGCGGGAATTGAAATGCATTTGGATTGCCGGCCTTGGCCAGGTTATCGATCTCCGGTCCACCGGGATAGGGGAGTCCGAGCATCTTGGCGCCTTTGTCAAAGGCCTCGCCGGCGGCGTCGTCCCGGGTTTTCCCGAGGAGGCGATAGTCATCAAAGCCCTTCACATCGACCAGCATGGTATGGCCCCCGCTGACAACCAGCCCCAAACTGGGAGGAATTTCCAAACTGGATTCCATAAATGGAGACAGCAGATGCCCCTCGAGGTGATTGATGCTGTAAAAGGGCTTTTTTGAGGCAAGAGCCAGCGACTTGGCCGTCGTGTTCCCAATGAGAAGCGAGCTCGCGAGTCCCGGGCCCGCAGTTGCGGCGAAAGCGTCAATCTGCTCGATTGAAATTCCTGCGGATTTCAACGCGCTCTCGAGCAATGGGCGCAGGACCACGTTGTGATTGCGAGACGCAACCTCGGGAACCACTCCGCCATAGGGGCGATGGAGATCGATTTGGGAAGAGATCCTGCTGGCAAGAACCTCTCCTTGCCCTGCGACGATGGAGACGGCGGTTTCGTCGCAAGACGACTCAATCGCCAAAACCACCGGAGCTGAAGAAGTCACGGTTCAGTTCGACTCTTTCGGCTCCTCCTCAGAGGTTTCTGGAGCCGGTTCTTCCGCGGGCTCTTCAGGCTCTTCTGAGGTTTCCACCGAATCGACGGTTTCGACCGGGGCAGGCAATTCTTCGATCGGCTGTTCCGGAGGGAGAGGAGCGGGGGCGTAGACCTCAGCGTAAACCAACGCCCCTTTCAGGGCATCGACGGCGCGCGCCAGTTGGCGATCATGCCAACTGTTGATCCTGCGTTTCTCATCCGGAGGTAACATATCGCGGCGAAACCACTTCATGAGGTCACGCTCTTCTGTTGGAGTGAGAGTTGCGACGATATTCGGAAACACGCCGTTTTCGTGGATGGTGCGTTTGCTTGGCGTGTAGTAACGGGCGGTGGTGAGTCGAATCGCAGTGCCTTCACCGGACGGAACGGGAATAATGGACTGCACCGAGCCTTTTCCAAAAGTCGTCTCGCCGATCACGACTGCGCGGCGCAAATCCTGAAGGGCTCCGGAAACAACCTCGGCTCCACTTGCGCTTCCGTGATTGACCAAAATCGCCAGTGGGTAGTCGCGGGAGTGGCGCTTGTTGGGAGAGGTGCGATAAACCTTGGTATTGGCGATCGCTTCGCGCCCTTCGGTTGTGAGGACCACGGTTCCCGGAGGAACGAATTCGCCGCAGGTATTGACCGCACTGGAAAGAAGGCCGCCGGGATTGTTTCGCAGATCGAGGACCAATGCCTCCATGCCCTGTTTCTCAAGATCGTTGAGACCATTGACCATCTCCTTCACGGTGGGCTCACTGAACTGGGTCAGCCGGATATAGCCGACCTTGCGGTCGCCGGCGTAGCGTGGCTCAAGCAAGGCGATGTCCTTGACGGTCGATTCCTGGATGACTTCCCGAGTCATTTCGACTTCGACCAGTTGATTATTGGCCGGTCGGCGCAGGGTCAGTTCCAACTTCTGGCCTGGTTTGCCGCGCATCATTTGCATGGCCTCGGAAAGTCCGAGCTTGTCGGCCAGGAATTCATTGATCTTGATAATCTGGTCTCCAGGCAAAACCCCATTTCTCGCTGCCGGCCCATCTTCGCGAACGGCAACGATGGTGAGAACTTCGTTTCGCATCGCGATGGTGATTCCGACGCCTTCGTAGGTGCCATCGGTCTCCCGCTTCATTTGGGCAA
>JBCDHN010000298.1:0-4939 GCA_038749915.1 Verrucomicrobiota bacterium
CCCGAAGGGATCTTGGCGTCGGCCTGACGAAGGGCAGCAGCGAGATCGCCAGCCGTGAGTCCAAGGGCGGTAAACTCGGCCTCATCCAACATCACCGCAATCTCCTCTTCTGGCTCACCGAACATCCGGACTAATTCGGTCCCGCTTACGGCACGAAGTTGATCGGCCAACTCTTCACCCAGACGATTGATCAATCCCAATGTATTTTCACGGCGATCTTCCCATGCAAGGCTCACGATCAAGGTGTAGGCAACCGCGTTCCGCTTATCATCAAAGTCAGGTGGCAATACCCCCTCGGGAAACTGAGCCGCCGCGTCGGCCAGCTTGTCGCGAATCTCCGAGAAAATCTGTTCATTGGATTCGATGGTGACTTCGTCAGCCAACTCGATCGCGACGACGGAGACAGCAGCTTGGGAAGTCGTATCGATGTTCTTGATCTCCGGGATTTCTTTGAGCTCCTGCTCAATCTTCTCCGTCACCAACGCTTCGACGCGCTCCGCCGTAGCTCCCGGAAACAGGGTGATGACCTGCGGGTTCCGATTGGTAATGACAGGATCCTCCAACCGGGGAAGGGACTGGATCGCCGAGATACCGGCCACCACGGTCACCATGATGAAGAGGACAAGAAGATGCCGATTCTCAAGAAAGAGCGTGGCGAGACGATTGGGTTTGGACGCAGAGTCTTGCATGGCAACAACGGTTAAGGCTTACGATCGTTGGGAAGTTCAACCTGAGCGACCATGCGCGAGGCGACATGTTGCCCAGGGGTCAGCTTATGAAGCCCACCGGAAACGACCTGCTCACCGGGATTCACGGCTCCGCGCACATAGACATGGTTGGTGGAGGCATAGAGCACCTCGATTTGACGACGCTCCAGTTGGCTGACGCCCTCGTCGTCTCCCGTGGGCTGGGCCACATAGCAGGCCCACAATCCCCGGCGACTCTCTGTCAGGGCAGTTCGCGGCAGCCAAAAACCTTCGATGTTGGTCTTTTGGCGCACGGGAACTTCGACCAAATCACCCGCGATGAGCGGACGGTCAGCCGATTCGACCTTGAGAATGAGATCAATTGTCCGGGTTCTCGTCTCCCGCATGGGAATGGCCCGGATCAGGGTTGCTTTGATGTCGCCAATTTTGAATTTGTCTCCAATCTTGACTGCCAGTGCGGCTTGGGCGCTGACGCCCGCCCGAATCTCCATTTCACCGGTCTCGAGGATTTCAAAAATGGGGGCGCCGGGCGAAACGATTGTTCCCTCATCCATGAATCGACGCGAAATCACCCCGGCGTAGGGAGCCTTCAGGGTCGATTTGCCGAGATCCACGTCCACCACCTGGATCTGGGCCTGGATAGAGTCGAGGCTGGCTTTTGCACTGTCGCGTTTTTGCTTGGCCTCGTCGTATTGCTGGGTCGAAACCGAATTGGTGGCAACGAGATTGCCAAACCGCTTAAAGGTGATCGTCGCGAGCCGTTCGACCGACGCTGCTTCCTCATAGGCGGCCTGAAGTTGGAGACGCTGCGCTTCAAGTCGGCTGTTGTCGAGACGGGCGATGACCTGGCCTGCGGTGACACTTTCCCCTTCTTCAAACCCAAGAAAGGTGACAGTGCCGGCGAGCTCGAATCCGAGTTGACTTGATCGCGCAGCTTCAACCTTGCCGAGGAAGGTGCGGGTTTCGACGAACTGAGACGCAACAACTGCTTCAACCGTTTCGACCGGAAGGATTCGGCGTTCAGGTTCTTCGGCCGCGAAAGATGCGGAACCGAGAGCGAGGAGAGAGAAGAGGTGGATAAGTCGTTTCATGTGACTATTTGGTATTTTGTGACTCAGAGTCACTTCAGGGCAAAAAATAACGAAAAACTTACGCGGGAGTGATTTGATTGGTTTCATTGGCGAACAACTCCTCGGCGATTCGTCGTTGCGTGGTTTCGTAATCCCATTCCGTCCTCAGGGGCTTCCAGCCGACGCCGTCGAGGAAAAGGCCAAAATTGTCAAAGAGGAGTGCGAGGGGCTCTACCTCCATCTCATCCGGGAAAAGGCTCGGACCTTCTGCCAGCAGATGGGAACCTTTTGCCAATCCGACCAACCCGGCTAGAATGTGCTGATCGCTCGGGCTGCCCTCAGGCAAGTCTCCTGCAACCCGTGCCTGCCGAATCACCTCTGAGGCGATGCTCATGCAGCGATGGGCCGCTTCGCGAAATAGTCGTTGCTGTTCCTCGGAAGCTTTGTCCCAAATGGACGGGGAAGAAACCACCTGGTGAATCGTGAATGCATGGGGAAACATCTTGGAGAGCAGGGTGTCGGCAAATCCGATCACAAACATTCGTTCCCGGGTTTCTCCGGAGAATGTGAGCGCTCGGCCAAATAGGTCGGCGCGTTTTTCGAGATGCATCGTCGCCACTGCCAGGATGAGATCTTCCTTGCTCTCGTAGTGGTTGTAGATCGTGGCTTTGGAATACTCGATCTTATCGGCCAATTCATTGAGATTGAGCCCGAGATATCCGTGTTGCTCCAGAAGTACGTCGGCGTTCTACAGGATCAGACGATCCCGTTCTTTCCACGCTCGAGCTTTCCGGTCAGCAATGCTCACGTGACCACATTGACACTTTGTGACTCAGAGTCAAAAAATATTTTCACGTCGGAATCAGGATTCGCTTTTCAGCAACCACGGCGGGACCTCAATCTCTGAACTCTTCATGGGGCCTTCGTCTCCACGCCAGACAAATCCTGTCTCTTCGAACGCTTCCGGATGCGCCAGAAAGTGATCCTGAAGGCGGAATGCGAGCTGGCGTTTTGGCGAATCGTTCCAGACGGAGAAGGGCTGAACTGCGTGGGCTCCTTCGTGGCGGATCTTCAGAAAGTCGATGTGTTCCTCCTGAAGTTGGGCGTTCACGCGATAAACGATCGCCGCATCAATGGAGCCTGCCCGCATCTGGTTAATCAGGAAATCGGCCGTGGGAACCTCAACCACCACGTTCTTCCGCACCGCCTTTTCGAGCCCACTGGATTTCAGGATTCCCGAAGTCATGTAGCCAAGTGTCGACTGCTTTTGGTTGCAGATCCCCACTTTCAATCCTGGCCGGGCGAGATCCGTGAGTGTCTTGATCCCGCTTGGATTTCCTTCAACCACAGCAATCCCGATATCGGTTTCCGTCAACATCACCACTTCGTCAAAGTGCTGGGCCACCGGAGGGACAAAGCACAAGTCACAAGCGTAGTAGGCGTCGGGAAACTTGGGATCGCTGGCATCGGCCATGGTCTGCATTGCGGAACAGAGAATGCCGCAGCCGTTGTAGATCGTGGTGAG
Organism: Verrucomicrobiota bacterium; assembly: GCA_038749915.1. GTDB lineage: Bacteria > Verrucomicrobiota > Verrucomicrobiia > Verrucomicrobiales > DEV007 > JBCDHN01. The sequence goes on from JBCDHN010000298.1 coordinate 3,303, forward strand.
AGTGATTCCCTCTCGTTCAGAAAACTCTTCGAGCAACGCGTCCACCGCAGGCCGGTTGACACCGCCACTGTAGAGAATGAGCTCAGGTTTGGGAGACCAAACGTCACCGGGGACGGTTTCAAAGCCAGTCTCCTGAAAGGTTTTGCCACCTTTCTCTGGGGCCGCGAGGTAGCGGGCAAATTTCAAAGCTTCGGCCGACTGCGTGCTCGCCGTCAGCACCGTAACGCTGACATTGTCCACTTCCGCGTCGAACTCGGGAACCCGGACGGCTTCCAATCCTTCAAACTGCGGCACGGTGGAGTTCCAGACGATCGCGGCGTCAACCGCGCCCACCTTGAGATCCGCTGCGATCTCGGTCACGGTCGGCTTCATCACGGCGACTTTGCCCGCAAACGCCTCCCATTGCGCATCCATCCCCCGCTTGGTCGCTTTTCCAATGCTTGCCGCTTCCGGGTTTCCGATCGCGACCCGAATATCCTCTCGCAAAAGGTCAGCCAGTGTTTCAATGCCTTTCGGATTTCCCTCGGGAACTGCGATGACCGGGTATTGACGGGCCAACGGAATCACTTCCGCGACGGCGCCCTTGTCTTTGGCTGACTGGACCGCGGTATCATCCGCCGCGACAAAGAGATCTCCCTGCTTCGAAATCTGAATCTGACTGAGCAGGGTCCCGGTTCCTCCGAACTGCAACTGCACCTCGACCCCGAACTCCTCCAGATACTGGTTCGCAGCTGCGACCACCGGTTTTTTGATTCCTGCGGCACAAAAGACCATCAACGCCTGTTCGGAGCCGGACGAACCTTTGCGATGAAACGTCTGGATCAGGAACATCCCGACGGCCAATACCACAACGAGAATGGTCGCGATTTTTTTCATGCCTTCTTGTTGGAGCCGCCGGACACCATGATCGAAGCCCCGGTGGTCAGGAGCAGGATGGCCGCAATCCAGATAGCGGGTGAAGGTCTTTTCGACGGTGGTTCACCGTAGCTCACGACGGTTGCGGGTTCGGTAGTTGGTGTCAAAGAAGTCGAAACAGGCGCTGTCTCAGGTTCGTCGAATCCCAGTTCCCAGAGCCTTGCCTGCCAATCGATCTGGATGGGGAGATCCCAGCCTGGATTCTGCTTCTTGACCTGGCAGGAACACGCTCCGGTGAGATAAAAACAGGCTTCGTCGATTCCTTCCTCATCCATCAAACTGGCGGGCCATGCGCCTAACACGCGTCCTCGACCAAAAACCGGAGCAATCCAAGCCTCATCTTCAGGGAGGGATTCAAATTTCGGTCCGGCCAATTCACGAACAAAGCCTTCGTCTCGGGAAACCCGCATCGTCGAAAATTTCAGCTCCAACGTTGGTCCCGGCCCCAGCTGGCTTGTCGGATCGTTGGGATCGATTTCCGGCAATTCCGCCACGGACTGAAAAAAAGTGAGTCGGGACTGGAGCAAATCGAAAGCAGCATCATCGGCTTCCTGATTTCCGGAGTCGATCTGAATCCAGACCGCCGAATCACCGGCAAGGATCCGATTCGCGACTTCCTGAAAAACGAGAACTTCCTGCCCCTCCACGCCCGGCTTACCGGCCCATCGATCGAGCGCGTAGCGGAACACCGGAATGGTGCAGGCGGAAGCCGATTCCAGAAA
>JBCDHN010000299.1:0-4919 GCA_038749915.1 Verrucomicrobiota bacterium
CATGATCGTCCGCAGGATCGCCGGGTTTGTTATTGTGTTGCCGATTCTGGTGACGCGCCTTCGTGGCAGCGCCCCTCAAGGGGAAGTCACGACCAAGTCCGCTTTGATCATGGGATTGGGTCAGGCGTTTGCAATTCTTCCTGGTATTTCCCGCTCCGGCTCAACCATTGCAGCGGGAATGATATCCGGAGTCAATCCACGTCAGGCGGCGGAATTCTCCTTTCTGATGGCGATTCCCGCCATTCTCGGAGGCGCGGTCTTTGAATTCAAGGATTTGGAGGCCATACCGGAAGGAATGATGACGAATTGCATCGTTGGTGCGGTGGTCGCTTTTGCTACGGGCTTGGTCGCCGTTTACTGGGTGCTCGACAGCATTCGAAAAGGAAAGTTCCAATATTTCGCGATCTATTGCGTAGTGGTGGGGATTTTTGGTATTGTCTACTTTGGTCTTCTGTCAGATTCAGAGGCCGAGATACCAAACGATCCCGTCCCGGAACTGATCCAGTGACGCCACGCGCCCATCCACCGCTTCACTATTTCCTCGCCAATCTGGCATTGGTGAGCACCCCGCTTTTCGCGGTTCCGGGCATCGAACTTCAAACGAAAACCGGCGAGCTCGCGGACGGATTTGATTATCCGGTCGGGAAACCCAATGCATATGGCTACTACAAGGCGCGAGGTTTCCGTCCCTGGTTTCATCTCGGAGAGGATTGGAATGGTCTCGGCGATCCCGAAAGTGACCTGGGCAAACCCGTGCATTCGATCGCTCACGGCATTGTCGTCTACTCCAATGACTACCGTTCCAGTTGGGGAAATGTGGTCATTGTCCGCCATGCCTATCGTCACAACGATGGCCGCATTTACTATATCGACTCTCTCTACGCCCACCTCAAAGAACGCGGGGTCGAGCTCTATGATCGAGTCAAACGGGGCCAAGAGTTGGGAACGATTGGATCAAACAACGGCATGTATCCAACGCATCTCCACTTCGAAATCCGCAAGAACATCAACATGGGAATGATCCGTAGCCGTTACGCGAAGGACTTTTCCAACTACTACAGTCCTTCCGCCTTTATTGATAAGAATCGGACTTTGCGCAAAGAATACCGCGATCATCCGATACCGGTGGACAGTTTCGACACCGGAATCAGCAACCGTCATTCAGGGCCAAAGCTGAAAAAGCTTCCCGAGCTCCCGGAACCCAACTCTGATCCCGAGGATCAAAGCGTTGACCAGAGCCTGCGGGACATCCTGATCCGCAACAAGCTGATCGATCAAGAGAACATGAATGAGCCTCCCGAGACCACCGAACAACGGGACAAGGTTCGAGCGTTTTGGTCAGACTTCCGCCCCCAGCTCAGAGACGAATCTCAATGAAAACGCATCGCCTTTCGTCTAAGCGCTAGACAAAGGCGCAAAACTTTGCGATGCCTACTTGTTTAATGAGAGTTAGTTAAGTATACTTAATTAAGCTTTGCTCCTATTTTAAAACCACATTCCTTGCAAAACCACCTCTGGGTTGGCCCCTCAACACACCAACTCCCAACCCAGACTGTTCTTCTCCAAACAAATGATTTCTTCAAAACCTGATAAGGGTCAGAAGTTGGTTCTACGTTTCATTACATCTTTATTCTGTGCGAGTTGCATCTCGCTCAGCTCGATTGCGCAGGCCAGCAACTCGATCATGACAACCATGTCCGATGGGTTCGACTACCCCGTTGGAGCACCCAATGCCTACGGCTATTACAAGGCGCGCGGCTTCCGTCCCAACGGTCACTTGGGCGAAGATTGGAACGGCCGCGGAGGTGGCAATACCGATCTGGGGGATCCCGTTTACTCCATCAGCAATGGCGTCGTGGTCTACTCAGACGACTTCAGAGTCGGTTGGGGAAACGTCGTCATCATCAGACACGCTTACCGTTCGACGGATGGCAGGGTTCATTATGTCGATTCCCTCTACGGTCACTTGGACAAGCGTTATGTCAGTCTGCATGAGCAGGTTCGGCGTGGACAAAAAGTGGGGACCATTGGAACAAACCGAGGGATGTATCTGGCTCACCTTCATTTTGAGATCCGAAAGAATCTGAACATTGGGATGAAGCGCTCCAACTACGCGGGCGATTTTTCCAGCTACTACAGTCCGTCCAATTTCATTGAAGATCATCGCACGTTGAGGAAGGAGTTTCGCCCTCACCGGATTGCGGTCGACAACTTCCATTCCGGCGCCAAGAACTACCAACAGGGTCAACCGCTCAAAAAGTTGCCGGAACTCCCCAAAGCTGACCGAATCGCTTCTCTCGATATCGACGACAGCCTGCGGTCCATCCTCGAGCGGCATGAATTGATGCGGGCACCAGCTGATGCTGATGCCAAAGCGAATCGTCCACCCCGAACCATGTTTGGCGGAGCCGTCCGCCCTGAGAGGGAGGAAGATCCACCCGAAGATCGTGCTGAGCGCGACAAAATACGCTCTTTCTGGACCGATTTTCGCGAGACGCTGAGAGAAGAAGTGGATGATGCGCCGGAAGCTCCTGTTTCTGACCCAAAACAGGAAGACGCCTGAAGCACCCCACTCCCAGACGCTCTACTGGAATTCCAGCGGAATCGTCAGGGCATCCCAGCGTCGAAGGAAGCCAGGTAAATCCTGAAGATCCTCCGAAAGACGCTCCGCGTAGGCATTATCGCCAATCAGGAACGCATAGAACGCAGTCGCTTCTTTGCCTTGATCCGGTAGATCGGGAATCACCGTGTCTTTGGCAATGTCCAAGAGGCTCCCAGGTTCGATCGTGGAGAGCTTGAGCGTGGTATCTCCAAACCCAAGATCGACAACAAGAGTCTGTTTGTCTGCGCTGACAATGCGGGCCGTAAATGGGCTGCCCTGTCGCCGGCGAATCTCGCCTTCATAACGATAGGTTCCAATTCGGGCTGCAAATGCCGGGTAAAACTTGGCAGCAGCTTCCCAACTTTCAGCATTGCTACGGCTGATCCGCTTGCCGAAATCCGTCTCCACCTGAATGTTTCGCCAAGTTTCGGCGCCTTTCGAAAAATCGAGCTGACTCGGGAGATCGCGAAGTTCCTCCAATGCCAAGCCCAGCGATGCGCGATCCCGATCCTCTGCTTCCCTTTGCGCCATGGTTGAAAGTTCTTCCATTCGCGTCCGCGCCTTCGTCAGCTGACGATCGACGACGCTTTGGCCACGCCCTTCACCAAGTTCTTCCTTCGTCTTCTCAAGTTCAGTGATAACTCCACCAAGAGCATCCAGATCCAGACTGTCAGAAATTTTGGGGAGACTGGTGAGCACGGCCGCCTCTTCAAGGTAGTGCGAAGCACTGGACTTGTAACTTCCCATCCAACTCGCGTTACTGGGAAACGTGGCTTCGTTGTAGGCCTTTAAAAATCCCTCAGCGGCCCGAAAATCATCGTGAAGCCAGTTCTTGATCCCGAGAGGAAGGTGAAGCAACGCTCCCGACTCCTCAATCGATGCAATCTCTTCAACAGCGATCGGGCCTTCTTCAGAGCATTTCTCGGCTGCGGCGGAAAGAATGGCTTGGTCTCTCTTTGCGACTCCGTCAGTCAGCTCGCCGCATCGTTCAAAGTGAGGAATCGAAGCGGCTTCGTCGTCATCCAAGAGATCGAGTAATCCAAGATGGAATTCCGACCAAGCCTTGAGGTCGTTCCCCGCTTTCTCCGATTCACTCAATTCCGCAAACATTTCCCTGGCACTCTCGAGACTGCCGGCCGCAAGCGCCTTTCGAGCTGTCGAGAGTTGGCGATTCAACCTCGTTTCCTCGGCACTGACAATGACCTCGCTGTTGCCTGAGCCGATCGACGAGGCTTTGGAAATTTCTACTTTCTCAACATTGTCACGCCCTCCAAAAAGAAGAGCGCTGACCCCTCCGACAAAGCCAACAACGAGCAAAGCGCCCCCCAGCTTGAGCCATAGGGGAACACCACCAGCCTCAGAAGACTCAACCTCAAAGCCGGGATCAACTTTTTGACGAATTCTGGCGATTTCCTGGCTGAGATCCGCATAGGAAGCAAACCGAAGTTCGGGTTTGTTCGCCATCATCCGATGAACGAGCGCCACTGTCTCACTCCCCACCTGTGAGGCGTCCGACTTCAAATTCACGGGCTGCGCCTTCAGCGCAATGAGCTCATCAATGGAATTGGTATTTGCCTCAAAAGGAGGTCTGCCCGCCAGCATGTGATAAAGCGTCGCTCCAAGGCTGTAAATATCGCTGCGGAAGTCTTCTGGCCGTCCAATCAGTTTCTCTGGCGGAACATAAAAAGGTGTCGCCCAAAGCTCAGCAGCCTGCTCTTCCTCTCCCTGAACCAAGGCCAAACCGAAATCCACGAGCTTGGCCGTTCCTTCCCGATCTACGAGAATGTTTCCCGGCTTGATGTCGCGATGAATCAACCCTCTTTCCTGAGCGGCAGCCAAGCCATGCGTCACATCATGAATGATGCGGAGTGAGTTTACCTCGTCGATCTGTCCAAGGTCAAAGATCTGCTGGTCCAGACTCGCCGTTTCCAGCAACTCCATCGCGATGAAGAAATATCCCTGATCCGCCCCGACCGAGTAGACTTCCACCACATTGGGGTGATTGATTGAAGCCGTTACCTTTGCTTCCCGTTCGAACTGGGCTTGCAGACCAGGATTATCACCAAAATGAGTATGGAGGATTTTAAGGGCGACCTCACGACCCAACGTGTTATCCTCGGCCCGGAAGACACGGCTCATACCACCCTCACCCAACTCACTCAAAATCGTGAAATTGTTGAAGGCATTTCTTACCCGAATTGCCTCTTCACAATGCGGACAAATGATCTTTTCGTACGGCCGAACTTGGGTCACATCAATGACCTGCTCACACTCGGGACAAGAATTGAGAATTTGGGTTTGGTTGGGTTCGGACATG
>JBCDHN010000300.1:0-4915 GCA_038749915.1 Verrucomicrobiota bacterium
CGACGTCTTCGCGTCCAGAGTCGATCACCGCCCGAACCACGTCCAAAGTCTGATAGCGATTGAAGGGCGCGACCTTGATCGCTACCACGTTCTCAAGTTCGCAGAACTCACGCCAGAAGCGATAGCTCAGCTTCTGCCCTCCAACCGCCGACTGCAGGTAGAATCCAATCACTGGCAGAACCTCAGCAACCGCCCGGGCATGATCCAGCATCGTTTTCTCCGCAGCATCGCGAAACGCGCCCAACCCAAGCAACCCAGCATGGTAACCCATCCCTCCCGCAAGTTCCGCCTCTGCCCGAGCTTGTTCAGTCAGGCCGCAGACTCCGGCGACCTTAACCAATCCGGAATCTCCGAACTGATCCATGCTCTGAACCGCCAACCTCAAAACCTGCTCAAACAACCCATGCCGGGGTTCACGAATCGCAAACTGGGTTGAGTGAACCCCAACAGCAACGCCCCCGGCACCCGCCTCTATATAATATCTCACCAACGCCCTTTGATGCTGCTCCGACCAACTTCCATCCTCGTTCAAGGCCAGCGGAAGAGCCGGGATCACAATCCCCTCAGCCAGGCGTTTCCGCCACTTCTTCGGCGCCTCCACCGCTTCAGTAGTTTCCATCGCGTGTCTGGAAATGCGTCGGTTTTCCCAACAACTCCCCTCCCCTCCCAATCCAATCCACCACCCAATCCATCATCTGCTGAATTCCCATTTCGGGCTCACCAAACAGTTTTCTTGCCTTCTCAGAGTTACTAAGCAGGGCAGTCTGCGCTTCCTCCCCTTCGAAGCGAACTTCACGGCCCAGTCGCTTCCCCAACTCCAGCGCCAGGTCGCGCACACGAAGGACTTCGGCCCCGGCAACATTGATCATGAATGGAGGATTGGAAGCGTAGGTCAGGGTCTGCACGATTTGCCGAAGTGCATCGCCCTGCCAAATCACATTCACATACCCCATCGTCAGATCGATGGGTTCGTCGGCCACAATCTTGAGAGCCAGATCGACAAGCACTCCGTAACGAAGATCCATTGCATAATTCAGCCGGACGAGGGCAGACCTTGTGCCATGCTCCAGACTCGCAGCATTGAAAGCCTGCTCGCGACCAAGGCAGGAACGCGCATAAGCGCCCGGTGGCTCCACCTCATCATCCTCTCTAGAACCTCCGGACTCCGGCCGAACAAAGGAATACACGCATCCCGTGGAAAGAGCGACAAAGCTCGACTCCCGGAACCGGTTCGTGATCAGCTTCGGCATCAGGACATTCGTGGTCTCCAACAACGCCGGTTCCGAAGTTGTCCCGAATTTTACTCCGGCGAGAAAAAAGATGTTCTCTGAATCCGGCAAACCCTCCACCTCTTGCTCATCGCTCAAATCCGTGGGCACGACTTCACATCCAATCGCCTCAAATTCTCTTCTGGCCTGCAAATTCGAAAATCGCGAAACCGCCCTTACTCTATCGTCTCGCCCGAGCTGGCTCAGCGCTTTTTTCAGCATCAAGCAAAGGTGAAAGCCCATTTTCCCATTGGCTCCCAGAACTGAAAAATCGCCCGGACAATCCCTCAACGCGGTGACCACGGAGTCGCTTGGGCTTGCAACCCTCTCATCCAATTCACAGGACGTCAGTGGCGGCCTAAAACCACTCGGCTCCTGGGAAGATTCAGTCATGCGGGCAATGTTCTCATCACGGAAGAGGATCGAACATCCGGCGCGAAGTCGGCCCAGCGACCTGCGAATTCCGGCTCCGATCTCACTGCGGGGGTTGGGCAATCCTTCAGCGAGGCGACTGGCGTTTTATCTCCAGCCCATCCAACGGAACCCACGTTTCGCCTTCTGTCTATCTCCTATTTCGGCGGCGTATACCAATCCGGTGTGCCAAACCAATCGTGCATCTCTTTGTCGAACGGCGCCACGATCTCGTCGGGCTCGTGAAACACCCCCTGATCCTGAGTCTCCACCATCCAGGTCGAAAGTGCGGCCCGCATCCGGATCAAAGCTTCGCGATGCACAGGATCCTGGGAATCCGCCAGATTCTTGATTTCGTGCGGATCATTCACCGTATCGAAAAGCTGTTCCGGTGCGACCGTGGGTGACATCAAATCAGCGGGAGGTCCGGTGAGCTTTCCCTCCGACATCAATTGACGCATTAGGGGCTTGATCGGGAAACACTTCTCCTTATAGCGATTCAGGGACGTGAAGTGGCGATCCGGATAGTAGTTTCGAATATAGTGGAACCGCTGACCTCGAACGCTGCGAACCCGGTTCACGGTTTCATCAACTCGATCGCGCCCTGAAAAGGCAAACTGCCGTTCCGGACCGAGACGATCCCCCAGAAAAATTCGACCGTCCATTCCCAGCGGCCGAGGAATCCCGGCAAACCCTAAGGTCGTTGGCGTGATATCAATCAGACTCACCACTTCATCCTTCACCGTCCCGGCTGCATAATTGGAGGGAGCCGGAAGGGTCTTCGGGAAATGGATGATCATCGGCACATGGATTCCTGAATCGTAGCACCAGTGAATCCCACGCGGCTCAATTCGTCCGTTATCCCCAAAAAACATGATGATGGTGTTCTCGGCCAACCCGTCTTTCTCCAATTGATCCAGGATGCGGCCAATCGTTTTATCCATCCCCGAAATCGAATTGAGATAACGGGCCCATTCTTCACGTACAATCGGATGGTCCGGATAATACGGAGGAGGCGTCACGTTCTCCGCCGTGGCGATCTGTTCGTGATGCCGTTCGCCCTTCCATTCCACTCGTGGTTGTTTCCAGGTTTGCCGGTCGTAGATGTCGTACTCCGCTTCCAAAGTATTGACCTGAGCGAAGAAAGGCTGGTTATCTTTGAGGTCCTCCCATTTGGTTCCGTCGTACAGCTTTCCTTCGTTGACGAAATTGAGATCGAGCTTTCCCGAGCCCACATCTTCCTCACCAATCGTTTTGATGTTCGCGGTATAGTATCCCACGTCCTTCAAGCGGTGGGTGATGGGACGAACTCCTTCGGGCAGCCGATAATCATCCTCACGATGCGAACGCATGTTGTGGGTATCGGACGTCGTTTGATACATCCCCACGAAAAAGGCGCTTCGGCTCGGCGCACAAACCGGAGATGTCGCGAACACGTGTGTGTAACGAACTCCCTTGGCCGCGAGCGCATCGAGATTCGGTGTTTTGACGTTCTCTGCGCCGTAACATCCGAGATCCAACTTCTGGTTCTCACCCACGAGCCAGAGAATATTCGGTCTTGCTGACTCGTCCGCTGCCGTTGTCAAGGCAACCAAACTGAAAAACGCAAAGGTGAGCAACGAGGTTCGATGGCCGGTTTTCATGCCCGCATTCAGCCTGATCACAAAGTGATCCGCAAAACGTTTATGCAGAATTTCTTGCATATTACTGCATAACAAGCACAGCATTTTCCTCCATCATGAGCATGACTGACGTCGCCAATATCGCCGGGGTTTCCCAATCAACGGTCTCCCGCGTCGTCAACGGCCGTTCCTTCGTCAAGGAATCGACCCGCAGCCGTGTCATCGCCGCCATGAAGGAACTCGGCTACTCCGCACCCCCGCTCGAACGCCGGTCCGGTCGCAATCCCGCGATTGAGCAGCGCCCCAACACCGGGCTACTCGCCATGCTCGTCAACCGCAATGGTATGAACCTTCATGCCGAGTTTGTCAGCGAGCTCTTTCTCGCCGCTCAACGCGCTGCCAACGAAGAAGGCTTCGCCATGATCTTTCACTACCTCCTTCCCGATCAACCGTTGCCCCAGGTTTTCGACAAGGTCGATGGCTATCTTCTTGTGGGAGGGATTTCCGATCCCGCCACGACCAAAGCCGTCACCCAACGTGCCTTCGTTAGTCTCACGTCGGTCTGGAGCGAAGGCGGTGCGAGCGTCCTCACCGGAAACGAGAAGGTTGGCCAGCTTGCCGCCGAGTATTTGATCTCCCGCGGCCACGAACGGCTCGCCTTCTTCAGTGTCGAAACCGGCAACCCGTCTTACGAAGCTCGCGGGATTGCGTTTCTCAAAGCAGCCAGATCTCAGGGAATCAAGGCAACCCGCTATGGAACTGGTATTGCCCGGAAGAAAGCTGACACCGTCTATTCGCTTCCGATCCTCGAAGAAAAGCTTCGCCCCCTGATTCAGCGCTTTCGCTCGACCCATCAGCGCGCCACTGGAATTTTTTGTCCGTCCGACGCCACGACGGCCCTCAGCTATCGCCTTCTGCTTCAGCAAAACCTTCAGCCGGGAACGGATTTCGAGTTCGTCTCCTGCGACCACGAATCGACCTACCTCACCGGACTCTACCCACGTCCCGCCACCATCGACCTCGGCATCGAAACCCGCGCCCAGCTCGCCATCCAGCATCTTGCCAACTCCCTGCGCGAAGGCAATGTCCGCTCCGGCGTCAGACTCACGATCGAGCCACGGCTTATCCCCGGAGACGGTGGTCCCAAGCCCTCCGAATCGTAGGAGTCTGACCAGAATTCCGCCACCACAGTTTCAGCCACCACCGGCAACACCATGCGTACGATCGAACCCTTCGACGAGCGTGCATATCACCTCTCTCTGACATCCACACCTTGGGAAACGGTGACCAATTTCCCAACCAGCCTTCGTCGCAGGCTCAAACGTGGTAAGTCAGTTACCACCCCATGGTTTTCGGATGATCTGAATCAGACCCGTTCTGATCCCCTGGAACCTTAGTAAATTTTATCTCTGAATATAAGTTACTCATTTTAAGCATTTTATGAAATATATATATAAACTTGGCACGCCGAATGCTTAACTAGATCTCAACAAAACCGACAGATTCCAAAAAGCAGAATCTGAAACCTTTAAATCCACACCCACTACCAAAATGAAAGACATCACAATCACTTACCGCGGAGCATCAGCCAACCTTTCCGAACTCCAGAACGAG
>JBCDHN010000301.1:0-4913 GCA_038749915.1 Verrucomicrobiota bacterium
AGAGAGTTTTCTTTTCCTGATCGGGAGCGAGCAGGTTGCTCTCAGCCAATGGCACCAACTTGTGTCTGCTCCTTTTGGTCCGGTTAGTATCGACGCCGATGGGCAACCGGCGCGGCAATCGACCTTCGCCCTTTGGCACCTGGTGGGTCGGGCAATGGAAGGTGTGCAGGAAACATCAGTGACGAAGGCGCCTGTTTTTGACACTTCGTCAGGCCGATTCGTTCCCTGGATTGGCGCACTTTTCAAGAGTGAGGAGGAGTCGAAGCTGCTCTTCGTCAACAAAACACCCTGTTCCCTGACGCTCCGGATTCGGGAAGAAGATAAAGGGCCTAATTCCCTCTTTTCTTCGAGCACAACTCATCTCCTCGATCAGCCGGTTCCACCACGTGAGTTTCCTCCGCAACCGATCGCAGACGGGAACTCAATCGCGATCCCTCCCTTTTCCATCAACCTGATCCAGTAAACAAATCCCGAAAGTTTTTCGCGAGCCTGCTATAACTTGGAAACGCTCGAGAAAAAATGACTCGCAATCCCCACCTCACGTTTTCGGTCGCGATTACCGCCACTCTGCTCGTCTTCGGCAGCTCGCGAAAATCCCTTGCCGACGAATGGCAGCCACTGTTCAACGGAAAAGACCTCGCCGGCTGGACTGTGCGCAGTGGAACAGCCAACTACGATGTTATCGACGGGGTGATTATTGGTACCACGGTCCCACTGTCACCAAACACCTTTCTCTGCACCCTAACAGAATACGCTGATTTCGAGCTCGAGTTGGAAGTCAAATGTGATGCCGGGCTCAACTCCGGCATCCAGATCCGAAGCCAGATCGCCGAGGAAGGCACTCAGGTCACCAATACCAAAGATCCGGATAATCTCAGGACGCTGACGCTCAAGGAGGATCGCGTTTACGGCTACCAGATTGAGATCGCAAAAGCGGAGTCGGGCAGGTCAGGCGGCGTCTATGATGAGGCCCGCCGGTTCGTCTTCCTCGATGACCTGTCCACCAAACCGGAAGCGCAGAAAGCGTTTCGGGAGGGCGAATGGAATCACTTTCGGATCCGCTGCCAAGGTGATCGCATCCGGACATGGGTCAATGGAGTTGCCTGCGCCGACGTGCAGGATGAGATGGATGCCCGGGGCATCATTGGCCTTCAGGTTCACGGAAACATCTCGGTAACTGGTCGCGTCAGCAAGAAGGAGTACGAAGAACACCAGGTGCGTTTTCGCAAGATCCGCATCAAGGAGCTGAAATCATGACTTCTGCCACAAGGCTCCGTTTCCTTCTGCATAACTGTTTTTGTCTCTGGCTTACGTTGGCCGCGACAACCACCCAGGCGCGATCCTTCTTCACGGTCAAAGAACGCGATGGAGAATGGCAGCTCCTCGATCCTGCCGGAAAGCGCTTTTTCTTGCGGGGCCTCAATCATTATGGCGACGGCACCTACATGCCTTGGAACCTCACCGAAACGCATGGTGACGTGGCGTCCTGGCGAAAATCTCTTCCGAAGCGCTTACGCGAATGGGGATTCAATTACCTGCCGCCCTCGATCGGCCCTTCGGCGGTGAATCCGGCAACGCTCCTTCCCGAGGAACGCCTCCAGCGACAGAAGCGGGTCACGCGAACGCCCGAGTGGTCGGCGAACGAGTTTGCCGAGGTCGATTTTCCCTTCACAATCTTCCTCGAATATCCCCGCCAATACATGTCGGGGCCAAACCTGCCGGATGTCTTCTCGAAGGAATTCCGGGAAGCGGTTGATGCCCGATGCCGCGATGTCTGCGAGCCGCTCACCGACAATCCCAATCTGATTGGTTATCACTTCTGCCACAATCCGCCGTGGCATCCGCGCGCCAAGAGTTTCAACCTCTGGATCGACGATATCGTCAAACCTGGTTCCGCCGCGATGCAGAAGTGGATTGCCCTGATGCGTCGCGTCTATGGAAGTATCGATCGATGGCGCGAGGTTTACGGCTACCCGATCGAGTCGTGGGAGGAAATCAGCCGACTTGAACAACCACTCCGCGGCTACGTTGCCCACGATCGAATGCTGGAGGATCGCGAAACCTTCATGCGCTTGGTCTGCCGGGAGTGGTATCGCGTCTACTCCGAGGCGGTCCGACGTTACGATCCCAATCATCTCATTCTGGGAGATCGCAACACACTTCATCTCCAACCGCTCCCAGCCTTCGCGATTCAGGAAATGAAGCCGTATATCGATGTTCTCTCGGTCAATGTGATGGGACCTCCCAACACCGTCTATGGCGTTCTCGAGCAGGTGACTCGACATTGGGACGGGCCCATTCATCTGGCCGACACCGGTGCTGGAATCTACCAGGATGAGCCGGCTAAAGCGGCTTACACTGCCCGTGATCTCGCCGAGTTTGAGGAGGTCTATGCCGGGCTTGCTACAGCGGCCCTCGAGCACCCCCAGGTACTTGGATTCGGCTGGTGCGGGTTCTACGAAACTCCGCATCCAGGGGGACGAAGCGGGCTCGTCGATGTGGCCACGGGAAAGCCCATCATCGAACGACTCGAGGTGATGAAAAGCACGAACCAGAGACTTGCGGAAGCGGAAGCCAGCCAGGTGCAAGAGTTCAGCGGTGAGTTTCAATGGGAAACCGGTGTCCCCATCCTGCGCACGTCGGATTTCGGAGAGGAGGAATGGATCGCGATCAAGGATCCGTCGATCGTGCGTCACAACGATCGCTGGCATCTCTTCTGCACGCTGAGGGGACACGAACGCAGCCATGCGGTTGTCTACAGCTCCTTCGCCGCCTTTGACGAGGCAGCCGAGACCAAGCCAGTCGTTCTACCCAATCATGATGGCTATTGGTGCGCCCCTCACGTCTTTTTCTACCGTCCTCACCAGAAATGGTATCTCGTGACTCAGGCAAAAGACGAATCGTGGGAGCCCGAATACCAGGCCGCCTTCGCCACAACCACTGATCTCAGCGATCCGGAATCCTGGTCGGTTTTGCAACCGATGGGCGCGATTCGTCCGCCCAAGGACGAGCCATGGCTCGATTTCTGGGTGATCTGCGATGACGAAAAGGCCCATCTCTTTTTCACTTCCGACAATGGTCGGATGTGGCGGGAGGAAACCAGTCTTGCGGAGTTTCCATTCGGTTGGAGTGAGCCGGTTCTTGCCTTCGAGGGCGATATTATTGAGGCAAGTCACCTCTACCGGATTTCGGAAAGCGATGTGTATTTGAACCTGATCGAGGCCCAGGCCCAGGGAGACCGGCGTTACTTCAAAGCCTACGTTGCCGACACCCTTGATGGAGAGTGGCGCCCGCTTGCCGGAACTCTGAAACAACCCTATGCCGCCGCGTGGGGGCCTGGAGAAAACGTGAGGCAACCCTCAAACCGCTGGACCGACGGAGTCAGTCACGGGGAATTGCTCAGGCTCGGTTCGGATGAGCGGATGGAGGCGGAACTCGACGCACCATTTTTATTTCAGGGCGTGCTTCACAAGGACCGGAGAGGAAAAGCTTATGGCAAAATTCCGTGGGACCTGGGGTTGCTCAAGCTCGAGTAGTGCGCCTCAGAAATAAGCGATGCAAGGTGCTGCTGTTTTGGAATTGGCGCTTCGCTATGACCCCAATTGAATCAATCGATGCCTTGGTACAGGTTCAGGAATCCGAATGAAACTTCTGCACCCCACGACTGCGATCCTTTTGCTCATCCTCGCCCCTAACCTGGTTGCAGAAAAAGAATTGCCGAAACAAGAAGCATCACTCTGGAAACCCATTGAGTGGAAGATCGAGAATCCGCAGTGGAACGGAAATCCATTCGACCTCAACGCCGTTGCCGCATTTACCCATGATGAATCAGGGGAGCAGATAGAGACCCGATTGTTCTACCATGGCGATTCCATCTGGGTGCTGCGGTTCACAGGGGTCAAGCCTGGAACCTGGGCTTTCAAAACGACAAGTGATGACCCGGATCTCGATCAACTCAACGGTAGTGTCACCATCACCAACCCCAAAAATCCGGAACGCGGATTCCTGAAAAATCACGGGGGCAAGTGGGCTTGGCAAGGAACAGAACAGTGCTTCGTGCCCCAGCTCGTAATGTGGGATTACGTCTCTGGAGCCAAGAATCTTCGGGTGATCGAATCCAATCCGGAAAAGGTGGATGAATTGATTCAGACTTTCATTGTGGAGCACGGCTTCAGCGGCTTTCACGTGCCCGAAGTCGCAGCACACTGGTTTGACGCAGATGCTGACGGAACGCGAACGCGTCAGGAGATGGAGAATCCAGATCTTCGAACGTTTGCTTCGCTGGAGACATTGATTCAAAAGACCCATCAGGCTGGAGGAATGGTTCACATTTGGCCGTGGGGAGACCAGTCGCGAGGGCAGACTCCGCTTCAGTTGAAAGGTAGAAGAGAAGGAGTCGTTGATCGTCGGCTCCAGCGATACATTGGAGCACGATTGGGGCCCCTGCCGGGCTGGACCATGGGATATGGTTTCGATCTCGATGAATGGGTAAGCGAGAAAGAGATTGAAACCTGGCATCAAAACCTTCACGCCGAACTTGGCTGGCCCCACTTGCTGGGCGGGAGACCGAAAGGTACCAATCGAGAGGGCAAACATTCGAAATATTCTGATTGGAACAAGCCGCTCGACTTTGCCAGCTACGAACACCATCGGCCGTCCTACTCGGTCTACCGCAATGCGATAGCAGCAAATCCGAACAAACCAGTATTTTCGGAGGATCGGTTCCGGATTCGCAACAGTAAGAGATACGCAAAGAAGGACTACTCGCCCGAGCTTACCTTGCGAGGTATGTATCACTCTACCCTGGCGGGTGGGGTCGCAAACATCTGGGGGGCACATCCGGAATCGTTTGAAGGGGGAATCTATCCAAACCAAGCGGCATTGAAGACCTACGATGTCTTCTTCAACCAAAA